>NZ_DJIO01000146.1:72822-73279 GCF_002433655.1 Thalassolituus sp. UBA6592
TCAATCTGCAGAAATGCCTGACCTGTCTGATTACTCAGCTGTTCATCAGTCAGGGCTGTGAGAGCCGCATGAGCGCCAGACGACAGGAGGAAGACAAAGCTCCCGAGGATGAGCTTCCACATAAGCTGTACCGTGGTGAATTCCGGCGATCAGCAGCAAAGTGACTTCCGGATTATTTTTATATTTATTGAAGACAAGGTTACCTTTGCTGAAATATTCAGCAATCTAATTTAAATGTACTTTCGTACCATTAATTGCTTTTCAATGTACGTTTGTACCAATTACAAATAAAAACTCAGAAAAATCAGCGATGATAGCCGTTAAGGTACCGCTTACATCCGTCAATCTCCCTGGAGAATTATTCATCCAGGACAAAATAAAAAGGCTGAAAAGGAATGTAAATCTGACGCGATTTAACCTTCAAAATCAGGGCAAAAGGCGGAAGCCCCCCCCCCCG
>NZ_DJIO01000146.1:73596-73747 GCF_002433655.1 Thalassolituus sp. UBA6592
TCCCCCCCCCCCGGATAAACATATCCGGACATTTGCTCGAATCAGCATTCGCAGCCTGTGAACAAACGATAATTTAATCGCAATTATTTCAGTGGTTAAAGCGGCGAGAGAAGGCGAGAAAAACAGCAACCAAAGCAGTGACCAAGGAAGG
>NZ_DJIO01000146.1:74084-74266 GCF_002433655.1 Thalassolituus sp. UBA6592
CGCCAGGACCAGATCAGCGTTGCAGACGTATTTACCGTTAACGGAAGATAAAAGCAATGGGATACAGAGGAACAGGAAAAAAGAACGGGAAAGGGATGCAAAACTGGAATGAGGGAAGCATTGTAAAAAGGAATGGAAAAAAGGGCGGAAAACAGGACTGGAGAAGTGGTCCAAAACAGAAA
>NZ_DJIO01000146.1:74637-74775 GCF_002433655.1 Thalassolituus sp. UBA6592
CCTCCGGCTTATCCGACCTACGATGCTTACGTTCAGTTATTTTTAGATTGCAGAGCCGCAAGAGAATGAAGGGATATTCGGCGTTTACCGTTTAACACCATCCTCGGAAGATAACCGCGTAGGTCGGATAAGCCGGAG
>NZ_DJIO01000006.1:0-11356 GCF_002433655.1 Thalassolituus sp. UBA6592
GGCTCTGGCTCTGGCTCTGGCTCCGGAACAGGTTCCGGCTCAGGCGCTTCAGCAGGCTCTGGTTCAGCAGCCTCTTCTGCCACCGGCTCTGTCTCAGGAGTTTCCTCGGCGCTTTCTTCAGGCGTTGCAGCAGCGGCTTCGCTGACGGCGTCCATAGCAGCCGTATCCGTTGCGGCCACATCCGGATTGATCAGCGGAAACTCACGGACGATATCGTCCGGCTTACTGCGGAAAGTCGCCCCACCCACGGAGACACCCCGGATGTTCAGAATCACGTCATACTGACCGGGTCCCTTCTCCGCGGACAGCTCCATGTGCCAGGCTTTTTCTTCAGAATCAAAATCCAGTGTATGGATCAGCGAGCTGCCATCCGGACTGCTGACTTTCGCCAACACCCGGCTGAGACCGGTGTCGATATTGTCGCTTTCCGGCAGCACACGAATACGGGTAACCTGCTGCCCGTAATCGTCAGCAACTTCGACCTTTAAGGGCTCCATCAGGGTCGCAGTCAGTTCCTGACGCCGCTGAAAAGTACGCCCTACCGCAGTAATCTCAAACCGGTATTCGCCGGGCTGTGACAGACGCGACATGGTTTCACGGAATACGCCATCCGCAGGCAGACTTTCGGGGTCGGATAATAATTTACTGCCGGAACGACCATCCGGTGCCGTGACTTTAAGTGTCACATCGGTCAGCCCCAGAATTGCGGCCTCATTCACCACCTCGCCGGCGTTGTTCAGTGCAATCTGTAACTCGATTGGATTGCCGGAGAATATGCTGTTTGGCAGCCCCTCTACGCCGAGGGATAAATCCGACAGAATCTGTACCCGGTTATCAGGATCAATATCCGCATCAGCCTTCCAGCCACCGGCTTCCGGATCAGAAATGGTAATCAGATCGAAATTAACATCCTGATGCCAGCGCACACTGTCATCCGTCAACGCAGTTGCAGCTGAGATAATTTTGCCGGATGGAGAAATAAGACGGGTTTCTTTCCCCCCCGCTTTGCGGAAAATAAGTGCGGTAAATTCGCTGACACTGTCGTCAATCTCAAACAGGTTATCGTCCATTGGCACCTGTTCAACCGGTACCGCACGATCAAACGCTTTCAGAAAAGCTTTCAGCAACTGGTCAGCATCCGTTGCCTGCAGGTACATGCCATCGGTTTCCAGTGCAATCTGTTGCAGAAGCTCTTTATCGGCCGTATCAGACAGCGCCAGGGTATGGATTTTCGCCCCGGCATTACGATAAGCCGGCAGAATGTCGGCAAACAGGCGTGTGCGCTCCTGGGCATTGACCGACTGCCCGGCCACTGGCGGCATATCAATTTTGCCGTCGGTCAGCAGAATAATACTCTGCTGATACGGACTGTTTTCTTCGATTTGCCAGGCCGCCTTTTCTAAGGCGCCGGTCAGATTGGTGTAAAGGCCGACCGAGTTAATGCTGGCGGCTTCTTTTTTGGCTGCGGCGCGCCAATCGTTATCGGCTGTACCCAAAGGCACCAGCATGTTGACATACTGGCCGAAGGTCCAGACTCCGGACTGGGCATCAGCAGGCAGAAGTTCAACCAGCAGATTGACGGCAGGAACACGCAGATTCTGCGGGTCCGTTTTTTTCATACTGCCGGAAATGTCGACAATAATGCGAACGTCAGCAGGCTTTTGAGTCGGTGCGGCGAACGCAGAGGAAGAGAAGAAAAATGGCAGGAGTGATAAAAAAATCACCCCCGACAGCCAGCGTTGAATCTGCATAGATGCTCCCGGGGGTCCGTTACTTAAAGATTGGTTTCGAGTACGCGACGGCCTTTCTCCGTGATGTGCCAACGTACACCATTTTTACCACTCACCTTGCCGGCGAGACTGCGGTTAACCAATACATGCAGGGTTTTAAGTACCGTGCTTTCTTCCTGATTCGCTTCACGGCAAACACCTGCCAGAGAGCGGAAGATAAAACGGCCGCCGGACAGAATTTTAAGAACCTGCGCAGAGGTTACATCCAGATCATCACTGGCATCCTGTGTTTCCGTTGTTTCGCCGGACATATCCTGTTCGGTTTCAGTGTCGATCAACGGCAGCAGCTCGCTCTGAATAATACGCAGGTTCTGCTGGGTTTCTTCTGAACGCTGCTTGGCGGTTTTCGCCTCACTGAGAATGCGGTCAGACAGATTATCAATAAAGAAGCGGCTTAGCAGTGCAGAAATCAGACAGAAACCGGTAAAAATCAGCAACCTGCTTGGGTCCCCCTGACTTTCCAACACCAGCTCACTGTTAACCATATCCAGCACCACCGGCACCAGGAAAGATGCACCCACACCTACAACAAGGAATCGTGGCAGACTCGCTGCATCCGGATCCTTATCACCGTAGAGATAGTAATTAACCAGCCCACCAAAAATGCCGGCAAGCAGCATTACAGTAGCCAGAATGAAAATATGATTAGCCATGTTCCAACCTCTCATCCATCAGAGAACAGATATGCGTTCCTGAGCCGATTACTCCAGCGACGGATAACCCCCAAGTTGAGTTTTATGTTCGGCAATTCCGGTCAGCAAAGACGAAATACTGAACACTCCTGCATTAAACCTAGCAAAGTTTTTCCGGTTAGCCAGAAATGGAATAAAAAAAGTTGGCGGCCAGACATAAAAAAAGGAACCCCGAGGCTCCTTTTTAATTAATTAACAAATGTTTTCTATTCTTCTGCAGGCTTGCCCTGGCGATTAGCAGACCAGCGAATGAACTGACGCAAAGCCAGAACCATCAGGCCGATACACAGTCCGCCCAAAAACCAGCTGAGCGAATACATGGCATCCTGCACACTGGATGACAACGCAGTAAACGGAAACACCAGAAACGCTGGCGCAAAGTAGGAAGAACCCGCACTGATAGGTGCGGGTGTGAACAGCAACACTGCGCCAAGCATATGAAAAAACCGGCGTAAATCGCTGTCACGTTCCAACCAGAAAAACAGCCCCTGCCAACACCAGTAACCCACAGCAGCGAACACAGCGTAAATCAGCCAAAAAGGGGCCAGAGCAATTATGCCTTCCATATAATGTAGTCTTCCCAATCGTCTTCTTTTACCTGGTTGTCCGGTATGCCGGTATTGCGGATCGACATACCACTGGTGTGTACCGACTGCGGATCGCCGGTAATCAGCGGATGCCAGTCAGGCAGGTCCTTCCCCTCAGCGAGCAGACGATAACTGCAGGTCGGAGGCAACCAGAAAAATTCACTGGCCTGATCGGGCGTCAGCCAGACGCACTCAGGCACCTTAGTATTGCGTTCTTCATACACTGTGCAGCGACAGGTATTGCGCTCCATGTACCGACAGTGAACGGCGGTGTAATACACCTCGTCGGTTTCGTCATCCTGCAGTTTGTGCAGGCAGCATTTGGCACAGCCATCGCACAGTGACTCCCACTCCTGCGGTGTCATTTCCTGCAGCGATTTTTCCTGCCAGAAGGGCTTCGCGCTCATTCTTTATCCAGTTTGCAGAACAGATCAAGCATGTAAGTTTCTTTCGCCGGCGGCATCTGCAGGTAAAAGCCTTTTTCATCAATGCCATCGAGAACTTTACCGCCATCAGTACGCGCCAGCTTTTTATCCGGAGTAATAATGATGGTCATGGCCAGTTCAGGTTTTCCGAAAATTTCGTACAGTTCTTCCGGCACTTTTGTCAGTCCGTCTTTACGGCTCACATACAGATACGCTTCGTCTTTTTTTCTGCTTTTATAAATATCACAGAGTACTTTCGTCATGGGTCGTCTTCCGCAGCGAGATTACTCTCGTCTGGTCCTGTAACAGCTGAACCAGATAATCACCAATTTCAGCCTTGCGCCAACCGCGCAGGCTTTCCGGTAAAGTAAATGGTCCGTTGGGAAATCCTGAACGCAGCAGCGCTTCCAGTGCTTTTTTCCGCGCCAGTAATTCCGGGGGAATTTCCAGCACTTCAGCTTTTGCATTCACGGTTTCTTTCATCAGTTTCAGCCACTGTCCTGCCTGTGGCGACAGTGGCCGGTCTAATTGTTTGGGCAGCAGGTCTTTATCAACCGCCAGACCCTCTGCCACAATTTGCAGCAACTCTTTGCCGTCCTCACGCACCGCCAGTGGTTTCATACCGGCTTTAATTAACTGATCACGATTGCGTGCTTTAAAACGGGCAATATTCCACAGAGTGTTATCATCAACCACTTTGTTGCGCGGCACATCGCGCGTACGGGCTTCCTGTTCGCGCCACAATACCAGCTGCTTTAAAATCAGTAATTCCTGCGGCCGCAACTTCCACGCAAGTTTTACCCGGCGATAATAATTCGCGGCGTTGTCGTTCTTCGCCGATGTGCGCAGCAGGCGTTCGCACTCTTCAGCCAGCCAGTTCTGCCGGTTGAGTTTTTTCAGACGCGACATCAGTTTTGGATACAGACGATACAGGTAGTGTACATCTGCTACGGCATATTCGATCTGCTCTTCACGCAATGGTCTTTTCAGCCAGTCTGACCGCGTTTCTTCTTTCGGCAGATTGATATTAAGAATTTCTTTTACGATGCGCTGAAATCCCATAATCCCGCCAAGCCCGGCCAAGGCTCCGCCAAGCTGACTGTCCGATAACGGTGTCGGCATAACGCCTGTCAGCTGCCGGCAAACCTCAAGATCTTCTGCGCAGGCATGAAAGACTTTAACAACCAGTGGATTTTCAAAAATGTCCGCCAGAGGGCTCCAGTCGACAATTTCCAGCGGATCAATCAGTACCGAACCTTCACTGTCGGCGACCTGTATCAACCCGGCTTTCGGATAAAACGTCGTGGTCCGTACAAACTCGGTATCAACCGCGATATAAGCCTGCTCTTTCCAGCGCGTACAGACCTCGCGCAAGGCGTCATCAGAGGTAACCCATTGGGGTTCCGGGATCTTAAGCCGTCCCATACTCAGGCTCCTCCTGTAAACGTTCGACCGTCACTGGCAAATCGGCCAGCAGGTCCTGAATAAACTGCGTAGTGACATCCGCTTCAACTCCCTGACTGAGCAGGAGTTTGAGTTCGGCTACCCCTTCAGCAGCAACGCGCTGACGCAATTGCGGCAAATGAAGCTGCGCCGGACCGATACCGGCTACCGGCGACAGCAGGCCATGCAGTACAAAAAGCTGTCGCCAACCGCGATTTTCAGCACTGAGCTGAGCTTCGGTATTCTCGACTACCCACAGAGTTCCGCCCTGTTCATGCCCGGCGCAATCATCACAGACACTTTGCATTGCGTAGCGATAACAGCGTTCGCACATCACCAGCGTTTCACCGGCGGCCAGAATAGCCTGCGCCAGTTCACTGCCGGCATCATTACCATGAGCATTATTTCCCTGACCATTCTGATTACCCATCAGAATAAACTGTGTCAGGCGCCCTGCTGCCTGGGGACCAACCCCGGGTAACGCATCAAAAGCCTGCAACAGTCTGAGATAAGGCGCTGGTAATGGCATGAAATCAGGATGGCTGTGATCAGAATGGCAGCTTCATACCAGGTGGCAGACCCATACCGGCAGTCATCTTGCCCATTTCTTCTTTGTTGCGCTCTTCGATCTTACGGACCGCGTCGTTTACCGCGGCAGCCAGCAGGTCTTCCAGCATCTCTTTGTCTTCTTCCATCATGGAGTCATCCAGCTCAACGCGCTTAACGTCATGACGGCCGTTCATGGTCACCTTAACCAGACCCGCACCGGATTCGCCGGTTACTTCCGCATCAGCCAATTGCTCCTGCGCCTTCTGCAGTTGCTCCTGCATCTTCTGCGCCTGTTTCATCAGGTTGCCCATGCCACCTTTCATCATAGGAATTCTCCTGTCGTATCCGTTAAAACTGTTCGAATGTTTAACTTACCGGGCGGATGGTTTCATCAACCACCACACCACCAAATTCACTGAGAAGCCTCTGCACCAGAGGGTCCCCTTCAATTGCCTGTTTAGCGCCATAACGCGCTTCTTCCTGCTGGCGCTGGCGTCGCTGCTCCGGTGTTTCACCGCGTGGCGACTGCAATGCCATTGTGACTCTGGCCTGAGGAAAAATTTCCCTCAGCGCCTGCTGAATCTTGTGTGCCTGGCTGTCATTGAATAAAGCGCCCTGCACCGGATCAACATCAAATTCGTAATCATCCCCACGAACACTGACCAGTGCGCTATTACGTGCGATCGCCATGGTTAGGCCTGCGAGCCGCAGATGAGAAACCCACTGCCACCAGGTATGCGGCTGCAGCGGCTCCTGCGGATAACCACCTTGATTATCTTCAACATCCTCTGCCAGCGAAACCGGCGCCGCTGTGACCGAGGCAGGTTCCGCCGCCAGCGGCTGACTTTGGCTCATCAACGCTGCTGCATTGTGGTTCTGCAGAGGATTGTGTTCACCCACAGGCTGCGTTGCTTCAGCGTTTTCCGCAGTAGCCATTTGCGGCATTGCCGCCTCAAAATGGACATCAACGCGTTCATCAAAACGGCTGTCTGCAGCTTCAGCACCGCTATCAACCGCCACATCACTGAACCCGTCATGTTCAGCTACGGTTTCAGCCGCAACAGGGCCTGCAGAATACTTCTGAGAAATGTCAGCTGTATTGTGGTCCGTTTTCGCGCTTACGGCGGCAGGCTCTGTCACGTTATCGGTTGAAGTAGCTTCTGCGTCAGAAAGAACATCAACAACAGACGGAACAACAGGCGGAACATCAACAGGCAGAGCATCTGCAGACGAAACATCAGCATCTTGTGCCGCGACAGCCTGAGGATGGTTATCCGCCGGGGACTCATCAACCTCTGAGGCTTGCGCTGTGACTGCTCCTTCTGACGCAGTAACGGTCGCGGCCTGGCTGTCTGTTGATGACTGAGATTGCTCACTCAACGCTTCAGGCGGCACATGAGTATCTGTGACTTCGGCTACAACATCTGCCGGCGCGGCAGGAATCACCGCCGCAGCAGAATTTACCGCCGCAGCGCTATTCGTCAGAGGCTTTTTTTTTTGCAGTGCGCTGGTCAGATCCAGATCCAGGGGAGCATCCGGCGCGGGGCGGAATGCCAGCATGCGCAGCAGAATCATTTCAAACCCCTGCCGCGGGTCCGGTGCCATCGCCAGATCTGCACGACCACTAAGACCAACCTGATAATAGAGCTGAAGATCTTCCGGCTGCATCGCCATCCCCAGCGCACAGATTGCGTCACGGTCACCCTCTGCGTTTTCAATCGCATCAGGCACAACCTGTGACAGTGCCGCGCGGTGCCAGATACCCAGCAATCCCTGCAGCACTTCATCATAATCGGGGCCATGCTCCGCCATAGCGGCAACCTCAGCCATCACCGCTTGAGGCTCTGCTTCAGCCATTACCTCAGCCAGCTTAAACAGGCGGCCGCGGTCCATGGTACCGAGCATGGCATTTACCTGAGCTTCGCCAACCTGTCCTTCGCCATAGGCGATCGCCTGATCGGTCAGACTGAGCGCATCACGCATACTGCCCTGGGCTGCACGCCCAAGCTGCCATAAGGCGCCGTCTTCAAAACCAATCTTCTCGGCTTCCAACACTTTGTGCAGGTAGCCGACAATGCGCTCCGGGGTCATGTTTTTCAGACTGAACTGCAGACAGCGGGACAGCACGGTAACAGGCAGTTTCTGCGGATCTGTTGTAGCCAGCAGAAACTTCACATGGGCAGGCGGCTCTTCAAGCGTTTTCAGCAGTGCATTGAAGCTGTGCGTGGAAAGCATGTGCACTTCGTCGATCAGGTAGACCTTGAAGCGGCCCCTTGTCGGCGCGTACTGGACGTTGTCCAGCAGTTCCCGGGTATCTTCCACTTTGGTCCGTGATGCAGCATCGACTTCGATCAGATCGACAAAACGCCCTTCGGAAATTTCACGACAGGCACTGCATTCACCACAGGGACGGGCACTGACACCCTGTTCGCAGTTAAGGCATTTGGCCAGAATACGGGCGATGGTTGTCTTACCAACACCCCGGGTGCCGGTAAACAGATAGGCATGGTGCAGACGTTCTTCATTGAGGGCATTGATAAGCGCCCGCAGAACATGCTCCTGCCCCACCATTTCATCAAAGAAACGTGGTCGCCATTTTCGGGCAAGTACCTGATAACTCATTGATTTTCCAGCACCAAAGATTACGCAATGTTGCGCATGATACCGTTTAAAGAGGGGAAAGTCAGTGCAATTTGGAGATGACCTCCGCCAGCCACACCCCGGCACACGAATCCACCACTACCGTTGCTCCCTTCCGGGCCTGGCGGGGTTTGCGGCTTATCGTTGCGAGGGGACCAACAGAGGCCACCATAACGTCCTGAGCGATGTCAGGAGGCGGCACATTAGCGAAAACTTTGCGCAATATCAAGCGCTTAGTCACTATTTGCTGTGCGAATGTTGTCTGCGTTGAGTGCATCCGTGGTTACGCTTTGCTGCACAGCCTCTACAAAACGGCCAATACTGCGCTGCGGACCAAACATTTTGGGACGGGAAAAATAATCTGCGGTCGTTCCTGAAATGCGATGCTCCACCGTCTCGTCAGTAAAATGCACACGCAGCATGGCGCGCTCAACTGTCGATACTTTATCCAACGTTTCAAGATCGGTCCTGAACGCATCACAACCCACTGCAGCCTGAATCTGAGATTCCGTCCAGTTCAGCGACAGGTATTCACCATCAAGATACAGAACCAGAGGCTTGCCGGTGTTCAGAGCACGGTCAGTGTCATCGCAAAGCAACAGCAGCTGCCCACCATCACTCAGCTGAACAGCGCCTATCGATAACTCGTCTGATCCGTAAAGAGGTGCCGGTTGCAGGAAAAATCCGTCTTCGGTTTGTTCAACAAATCCGGCTGGCGTCGGCTGCTCTTCTGCCGCCGACTGATAATGACTGGCACAGCCACCGAGGCCCATCTGGAGCACCAGAACTGTAAGCAGGCCCACCCATGCCTTGGGCACGTGGCTTTCAGAGTCCATTCTCATTGTCGAACATCCTATCAAATTACGATTAATTGCAGTGTATCGGAGGACACACTGCGCTGCCTAGCAGGCTGACTACTTAGTCAGTTATTTAATCAGCACACCAGAGTACTGACAGTACTTTCCGGGAATGCGCCACCAGACCTTACAGATGCAGCCATTGTTTCAGAGCAAGTTCCATGATTTCTGCCCTGCTCAATCCCAGTTCTTTGCCAACAATATCCATCTGATCAATCACATTGGCCGACAGTTTTATTTCCAGCCGCGCGAGACCTTTTGCTTTGTCCCGCTGACGCTGCACACGCTTATTGATACGTAACTGTTGATTACGATCATACGGATTACTCCGGGGCCGTCCACGCTTTGTGGCGGAAAACATATCAATTGTCGTTCTGTCTTCAGGCTGAATGGACATGAAACCCTCAAATTCAGTGCAGCGGCGCAATTATCCCAAGCACGGACAGGAATGCAACGACTTGCCTTCAGCCGCTACTGGCCATACTGTACCTGAAGAGAGTTATCTACTTCAGCGACACAGAAGACCGACACGTAATTATGGTTAAAAAAACGACAGCAGTACCCGCCAGCGAACTGACTCAATCTGTTAACGCCGACATCCTTAATTTTTCCGACACCCGCGATCTGGAAGCTTTTCACGGTGTTCTCGGTCAGGACAGAGCCGTCAATGCTATTCAGTTTGGCGTCGCCATGGCCCGCCCTGGCTACAATATTTTCGTCATGGGCGACACCGGCACAGGCCGGTCGTCTTATGTCCGGGATTACCTGAAAAGCGAAGCAAAACGTCAGAAAACACCGAACATCTGGTGTTACGTTAATAATTTCGATAATCCCCGCGAACCTAATGCCGTCGAACTCGCCCCCGACGAAGCCGGACTGTTCCGCGACCGTATCAGTACATTAATTGATCAATTATTGGCAACATTTCCTGCGGCGCTGGAACATCCTGCCTACCAACAGAAAAAATCTGCCATTGATTACGTTTTTAACCGCCGCTACGACAAAGCCATTGAACTGGTCGAACGTGAGGCCCACAAACGTGGCGTTGCCGTCTATCGCGATTCTTCTGCGATCAGCTTTACTCCAATGCGTGAAGGTAAAGCGCTGGATGAAAGCGAATTCGCACAACTGACGGAAGAAGAACGCGATGTTTTCCACGACACCATTGGTGAACTCGAGCAGATGCTCAGTGAACAATTGTCTGAATTGCCGCAGTGGAAACGGGAAAGCAGCGATGAATTACGCCAACTGAATCAGGAAACCATTCAGGACGCAGTGACGCCATTAATCGAACCCATTCGCGAAGCCTTTGGTCACCACCCTGCGCTGGTCGAGTGGCTGGCAAAAATGGAAGAGCATCTGCCGCGTCTGGTTCTGGAAGAACTGGTTGAAGAACGCATGCTTGAACTGCGCGAAGAATATGTAAAACGTTCGCGCCTGGAAGATACACTTCTGCCAGCTATCGCTACCTTCCACAACGCCGACAGCGGTGCTCCGGTTGTATACGAACCCCATCCGAGCTTCGCCAACCTGTTCGGCCGCATTGAGTACAGCAGCGAACAGGGAGCACTGGTTACCAGCTACCGCAAAATCAGCCCCGGAGCATTGCACAAAGCCAACGGTGGCTACCTGATTCTGGATGCAGCAAAAGTCCTCAGCGAACCCATGGTATGGGATGCGCTCAAGCGCTGCCTGCAATCCCGCGAACTGAAAATGGAATCACCTTATTCTGAACTGGGTCTGATCAACACCACCAGTCTTATGCCTGCGGTTATTCCACTGAACTTTAAACTGGTGCTGATTGGCTCCCGTCAGGTGTATTACCTGCTGCAGGAATACGACGAAGATTTTAAAGGGCTTTTCCGCTCTCTGGTGGATTTTGACAGTGATCTGGAATTATCCGACGAACACCTGTACTCATACGCGCGCCTGTTAAAAAGCCGCATTAATGAGCAAGGATACGCCGATCTCGAATATTCAGCCGTCGAACGCATGGTGCGTTTCAGTGCCCGCCTTGCCGAACAACAGGATGTACTTAGCGCGCGCATTGGCGAACAGTTTGATTTATTGGCGGAGGCGGATTTTATTCGCAAACTGGCTGAGGACGAATTAATTTCAGCCTCTCATATTGACCGCGCCCTGAGCGCAAAAGAAGAACGCACCAGCCGTGTTTACGACAAGCTGTTTGAACAGATGATGGACGGTACTGTGTTACTCGAAACCAGCGACAGCGCCATCGGTAAAGTAAATGGATTAACCGTTATGTCACTGGGAGACACCAGTTTTGGTTCACCGGCACGTATTACTGTGACCGTTTACCCTGGCAGCAAAGGCGTCGTGGATATCGAACGGGAGGTATCACTGGGACAGGCC
>NZ_DJIO01000082.1:0-554 GCF_002433655.1 Thalassolituus sp. UBA6592
ATAGCAAAACGCTGTACCACAGAGCATAACCGGCACCCGAGGCAAGCACGCCGGAGACCAGCGCATAACCAACGCCTGCAGCTGAGTCAGGATGAAACTCCATCGCACCGGGAATAAGCATGAGCAGTGCACCCAGCGGAAGCGCCAGCAGACTGCCACGAATAAAATTCGCACCTGTGCTGGCGACAGGCGCTTTACTGCCTTTACCACGCAGGGAATACATACCCCAGCTGATACCTGCTGCCAGCATAAGTACGGCGGCCAATGGATCCGGCGCAGAAACCCCCGGCAGCAGCAGCCAGACGACACCGGCCAGCCCGGAGATCAGACCCAGCAGCTGAATACGGTTCGGCCGCTCACCTTGCCATAAACCCCATGCGATCATGGTTGCCTGCACCGCTCCGAACAGCAGCAGAGCACCGGTCGCAGCGGTCAGCTCACGGTAGGCAAAGGAAAAGCCACCGGCGTACAGCAACAGTGCCGCCGCAGACCACCAGCTGCCATTTTGCCAGAGCGTCTTAAACCAGACGGTCAATGCACTCTTTGTCGATGCA
>NZ_DJIO01000082.1:928-53894 GCF_002433655.1 Thalassolituus sp. UBA6592
GCCGCCGAGAACAGACGGATTAAGGTAAAGCTCGCCGCATCAATATCGGTTTCTGTCAGCGCCATGCGGTTAAGCAGTGAATTAGCTGCGAACGCCAGCATGGCAATGGTGGTGAGTAACGTCAGTCGTGCCGGTGACATAGGTGTCTCCCGCTTATTATTTGTTTCGACTTTACGGCTTCAGCACGGCAATTGCACCCGAAAGCAGGCTATACATAAGTACTGCTGCTTCCGGCGCAAACACATACCGCTTACTTA
Organism: Thalassolituus sp. UBA6592; assembly: GCF_002433655.1. NCBI lineage: Bacteria > Pseudomonadati > Pseudomonadota > Gammaproteobacteria > Oceanospirillales > Oceanospirillaceae > Thalassolituus > Thalassolituus sp. UBA6592. Next base: position 1,186 of record NZ_DJIO01000082.1, read on the forward strand.
AAACTCTGACGCTGGCGGAAAGGTTTTGGCTCTTTATCTTTCGCCAGACCGTTGGCCATGGCAATTTTCTGGTTTTTACGCCCCAAAAGGCGCGCCTGAACCCAGCGCTCCCAGCGCAGTGCTTTCCAGGTATCGGCCTTCCAGGTCTTCTTAAACAGATATTTGGCAGCGGCAACAGCATCCGGTGATTTACTGGCAATCACCTGCGCCAGCGCTTCGGCTTCTGCCTTTGGATCGTCTGCCAGCCTGCTGATCAGGCCGTATTCAAAGCCTTCAGTCGCCGGAAACTGACGCCCCGTCATGGTCAGCTCCTGAGCGATATCCACACGGGTTAAGCGCGACAGTGTGACCATGCCGCTCATATCCGGAATCAGTCCCCACTTCATTTCCATGATCGATAAATTGGCATCCGGCGTGGCGATACGATAATCACAGGCCAGCGCAATCTGCATCCCCCCGCCGAAGCAGTTGCCATGAATGGCACAGATCACCGGCACTGGCAGATCGCGCCAGCAGTGGGCAATCTGCTGGGCGATATTCTGTTTGCTCCAGGGCAGCTTGAGAAAGATCTTCGGGATCATCGACGGATTTTTACTGACGGCATTAAAGTCCAGTCCGGCGCAGAAAGAATCACCGTTACCGGATAACACCACCGCGCGGATGTCACGGTCTTTGCGAATGCGTTTAGCCGTGGCAATCATCTCCGTGAACATGGCCATATCCAGCCCGTTAAGCTTATCCGGGCGGTTCATGGCCACGTAAGCAATATGCTCGCGCACATCACACTGAATGCGGGAAGAATGGGATTGAGTCATAGCGGATGCCCCGGTAATGGATGATCTTTGGTTGGTCTGACTGGTTTTCTGTCTGGTGGTCTGACTGGTAGTCGGATTGAGCTGCCTGACAGCCACAGAAAATCTGACGCTGAGTTGTTATCGTTGCTGTATTTATCTGTGTCAGCTGCTGTCTGTATCTGAGTAAGAGGGTCAGCTGAGTGCAGGATGATTCCACAGCCCGGAGCAGCAGGCCATGATCATCCTGTACAGATCGATAACCGGCTTTTGCCTGCCGGTAAACAGATGGGAGTATATGCGCAGGCTATGCGTTCAGCGTCAGCCTGCAGGGGTACTTTGTATCAGCCAGCCTGACGTGTTGCTTTGCACCAGCTCAGTTAACAGAGCAATGTGCTCCGGTCTGTCGTTCAGGCAGGGAATATAGTGATAATCCTGACCGCCGTTTTCCATAAAGTAGCCGCGGTTTTCCACTTCCAGCTCTTCCAGGGTTTCCAGACAGTCAGCGGCAAATGCCGGGCTGATGACATCCACCCGTCCGACGCCCTGCTGCGCCCACTGCTTCAGGGTTTCATCAGTATAAGGTTTAACCCACTCTTCCCGACCAAAACGCGACTGGAAGGAACACAGCCACTGATCATCGGCCAGTCCGAGTTCTGCAGCAACAGCGGCCGCTGTTGCCCGGCACTGGGCCGGGTAAGGATCACCTTTCTGTTCGTAACGCTCAGGCACCCCATGGAAGGACATCAGCAGTTTATCGCCGCTGCCGTGCTCTTCGCGGTAAGTACGCACTGACTGCGCCAGTGCTTTGATGTATAGCGGATGCACGTGGTATTCGTTAATAAAGCGCATTTCCGGCAGATGCGGGCAGGCGCCCAGGCCTTTCGCCAGACGGTCAAACACCGCTGCGGTCGTGCTGGAGGAATATTGCGGATACAACGGCAGCACCAGCATTTTTTCCACACCGGCTTTGCGCAGCTCCAGCCCTGCCTGTTCCATGGATGGTTCGCCATAGGTCATGGCCAGAGCCACCGGAATATCGCAGCCATAAGCCTGCTTAAGCGCCTCTTTCAATGCTTTTTGCTGGCGCAGGGAAATGGCCATAAGCGGCGAACCGTCTTCTGTCCAGACCGATTGATAGGCTTTCGCCACCCGCCCGGGGCGCACACGCAGAATGATGCCGTTAAGAATCAGCCACCAGAGTGGACGCGGAACATCGACTACGCGCTGATCCCACAGGAACTCTGCCAGATATTCACGAACGGCCGCTGCCGTCGGCGCTTTTGGGGTACCCAGGTTGGCAAGCAGAACACCAAACGGCGGAGTTTGCTGAGCGGTCACGGACTGTCTCCTGCACTTTTTGTATAAGTTTTGCGTAAGTATATAAGTTTAATAGAAGGCTTGTTCAGGGTCATCCGCCATTACACATCCAGGCACAATTAAAAAGCTGACGCCTCAGTCAGCTTTGATTAAGAAACAACCCTAAGAGACACTGGACAAAATCTGATCCGTGGGGCAACCTTCGCGCTCCTTCGGCACCGGCTCAACAGAAAGTGCTGCTTACTCTGGTCGTTAATTAACCAGCTATAGTAAGTAAGCCCCTTAAATACAACGTCGGAAGAAGGCCGGACGGATCATTGGGAGAACTAACTCATGACATATTGTGTCGCGCTGAAACTGAAAGACGGACTGGTTCTGACTTCCGATTCCCGCACCAACGCGGGCGTGGATCATATTGCCAGCTTCCGCAAACTGCATGTACAGGAAGTACCGGGTGAACGGGTCATATTCCTGCAAAGTGCGGGCAATCTGGCGACGACCCAAAGTGTTATTACCGTGCTGCAGCACCAGATTAAGAGCGCCGAGCGCCACATTCTGAACGTGCCCAGCCTGTATGATGTGGCGGAACTGGTGGGTAAAACCATCCGTGAAATCATCACCCGCGATTCCGGGCAGAATCAGGGCGTGGATTTTGGCTGCAATATGCTGGTCAGTGGTCAGATCAAAGGTGATGAGCCGCGTCTGTTCCATGTCTATCCGCAGGGCAACTTTATTGAAGCCTGTGAAGACACGCCATACTTCCAGATTGGTGAGAGCAAATACGGCAAACCGATTCTGGACCGTATCATCAACTTCAGCACACCACTGAACCGCGCACTGCAGTGTTCACTGATTTCCATGGATTCCACCCTGCGCAGTAACCTGTCGGTGGGTCTGCCACTGGATGTGATTGAATACTACAACGACGCCCTGCAAAGCCCGGGCATCCGTCGTATCGACGAGCACGATGAGAACTTCATCAAACTGCGTCGTGCCTGGTCTGACGGCATGCGTGAATTGTTTGATGGTATTCCGTTGATGATGGAAGAGTAACAGACATCTCTGCACTCTGAATCTGATCAGGCTGCCTGCTGGCGGCCTGCTCTCTCAGCCCTCCGCTGCAAGCCCCAACTTAAGCACGGCACTTAACCCCGGCACTTAACCCCGAAACGTCGCCGCAACTCATCCAGATCCCAACACAGACACGGCATCCACACCTCTGGAAATCGCCGGCGCCTGATGAATCAACGTCCGCTCCTGCACGGCCTCTGTCATAAATAACGCAAAATCCGTACGCCGTGTACGATTAGCGGCCAGCGCCGGGTCGCCCACATCCGGCCGCCACACAGGCAGGCCCTGAGAGGCCCCCTCTTCCAGGTCACTGCAACGAACCACGGTCCATGGGCGCGGGGACGCAAATATGCGCTCGCAGGCCCGCTCCTGATCACTGATATCGGCAAACCTCAGCCAGCGCGCTAACACAGAGAACAGCGAGACCTGCAGCTTAAACCAGCAGCTGTAGTAATCTTTGTCGCTGTGACGGATATGCCAGCCGCAGGAAAAGATCAGTCGTGCATGATCTGGGGCGTGGTCAAGCAGTGCCTGCGCTGTCCCCGTGGCATATCCTTCGACACCCCAGGGCACCAACACACAGAAGACTGCATCACAGCCCTGCACCGCCTGCTTAACAACGCCACAGTCATTGGTGTTGCCAGCGAAAATTCGTATCCGGTCGGCAAAGCGCCGGAGCTTGCCAGTGCTGCGCTCCCGACACACAGTATTCACCTGCCAGCCTTTGGCCAGCGAGTGCTCAATCAGATACTGCCCCAGCTTGCCGGAACCGCCAATAATGCACACCCGCCGCACGGGCAGCTCTGTCATGTACTCTCTTTTACACCCTGTCATACGCTCTCCTGAATGGTCTTTGCCTGATCAATAAGAGCCAGTATGATTATTCACTACCGGATATTAAATTGCCTTAAATCGCATACGATGTATTCATTTATGAATACATAAATCAGAAGCTGCTTGCATCAGGCAGCTAATCGCAAAGGATATGCAGAATGTCAGACTTTGACTGGAACCACGCCCGCGCCTTTCTCGCCACCGCAGAACACGGCAGCCTGTCTGCCGCCGCCCGGGCACTGCAGATGAGCCAACCGACCCTCAGCCGCCAGGTATCAGCACTGGAGAGTGAACTCGGTGTCACCCTGTTTGAGCGGGTGGGGAAAGGTCTGGTGCTGACTGAAAGCGGACGCTATCTGCTGCGTCATGTACAGGCCATGGGGGACGCCGCCAGCCGTTTCTCATTATCCGCAGCCGGACAGTCACAACAGCTGCAGGGGCCTGTCGTTCTGTCAGTAAGTGAAACCGATGCCTTCTTCCATATGCCTGGATTTATTCAACAATTACAGCAGAGTGAACCTGGTATTCAGCCCGAAATTCTGGTGACCAACAACATCAGTGATTTAAAACGCCGCGAAGCCGACATTGCGGTACGCAGTGTACGTCCACAGGAAGCGGATTTAATTGCGCGAAAAGTAAAAGAAGAAAACATCTGGATGTACGGTCATAAAGACTATATTCAGGCACTGAAAAACACGCCGAATATCCGCCCAAGGCTGATTGCCTTTGATGATAACCCCAGGTTCTTACAACTGCTCAACAGTGCCGGATGGCCGATAAGCGAAGCGGATATTCAGATAACAACGCCTTTCCAGATGTTGCAATGGCAATTAATTAAACAGGGTAATGGTCTGGCTATGCTGCCTGAAGCCATCGGCGATGCCGACCCGGATCTGCGCCGGGCATATTCACAACACGGCGTATTAATTACATTACCGGTATGGCTGGTCAGTCACAGAGAACTACGGACTAATCCCAGAGTAAAACGGGTATTTGATTTATTGGCGGAGTATTTATCAGCCGCTTAACAAATACCCTGCGCATTTATATTCGACTGTTAATTCGACGTAAAATGGGTTCGACGTGAATTAAAATACCTGGGCGCTGCGGGACTTAATGCGCTCCTGCCGGAGCACCCTGCCCATCCTGACCTACAGGTGCGGACCGGATCGCCAGCGATGCCAGTGCGGCAATCAGCATCATGCTGCCCAGGGCAAAAAAGGCTTCGTTATACGACATTACCATCGCCTGCTTGGTCATCTCTTCCATCAGCATGCCGTATTTCTGCTCTTCCGGACCGCCATGAATGCCCAGCATCATGCCCATATTGTGCATGTATTCTGCCGCCGCCTGAGTGCCGCTGACGACACTTTGCTGAATCTGCAGCAAATGAAAATCCGTACGGTCTGATAACAGAGTCGCCAATACGGCAATGCCGACAGCGCCGCCCAGATTACGCATCACATTAAACAGTGTTGAAGCCGACGCAGTGTCTTCCGGTTTCAGGTTCTGTGCCGACATCACAGATAAAGCCACCATAATAAACGGCTGCCCCAGTGCCCTGACCAACAGGGCCGGAATAAGGTAGGCGCCGGTGTATTCGGTGGTCATATGAATGTTCATAAACATACTGCCACCCATCACCGCAAAGCCGAACGCCACCAGGTACTTGGCTTCGATCTTCTGCATAATGCGCGGAATCAGAGGGAAAAACGGCAGCTGTGGGAAACCCACCCACATCAGCACCAGGCCAATATCCAGTGCGGTATAGTCATGCACCGAGGCCAGATACAAAGGCACCAGATAAACAGAACCAAACAGGCCAGCCCCCAATGCCACATAAGTGACGCAGGAAAGTGAAAAATCACGGCTGTAAAATAATCTGAGATTCACCAGCGGGTATTGAGTGGTCAGCTGCTTGCGCACAAACAACACCAGACTGACGGCAGAAATGACCGCCAGCCAGCGGATATATTCGGCGTCAAACCAATCGTCTTTGGAGCCCTCTTCCAGCATCACCTGCAGGCAGCCAAGGCCCAATGCCATGGTTACCATACCAAACACATCAATGCGCTTAAGCTGCTCATAATCGCCGGGCTGTTTATCCAGACCTTCCGCCAGCAGCCATAACACCACCACACCGGGAATCACGTTCAGATAAAAAATATAGTGCCAGCTGAATGCTTCGGTCAGCCAGCCACCTAAGGTTGGGCCGATGCTCGGAGCAAAGGTCGCGGTAACACCAAACAACGCCATCCCCAGCGGACGTTTTTCCAGCGGTAATAATTGCAGAATTAAGGTGAATGCCATGGGAATTAATGCACCACCGGTAAAGCCCTGCATGGCGCGGAACACAATCATGGATTCCAGATTCCAGGCGAAGGAACACAGCAGCGAGGAAATAATAAAACCTGTGGTATTCCACAGCAGGTAACGACGTGGTGACAGCCAGGCAGCAAAAAATCCGGTCAGTGGAATAGCGATCATTTCCGCCACCAGATAGGAGGTTGCAATCCACGAGGATTCTTCCAGCGTGGCACCCAACGCCGCCTGAATATCTTTCAGCGAAGAGTTGGTGATCTGGATATCCAGAATGGCCATAAAGGAACCCAGCAGGGCTCCACCAATGGCCAGCCAGTGTTTAACCGGTACGTCGCCTCTGCTCATGACAGACTACCCGGTAATAACCGTCACGACTACCGACATACCGGCGCGGATCAGACTCAGATCCTGGCCGTCATCGAATACAATTTTCACCGGCAAACGCTGAGTCACTTTGGTGAAATTACCGGTCGCATTCTGCGGCGGAATTAACGCAAATTCAGAGCCGGTTGCTGCAAAAAAGCTGTCTACCCTGCCTTTAAATACTTTGCCGTCCAGCGCATCCACATGAATTTCTACGCTCTGGCCAACGCGGATATCCGCCACCTGAGTTTCTTTAAAGTTGGCATAAATCCAGACTGGCTGAGTCACCAGACTGAACAGGCGTAACTGCGGGCTGACCATCTGCCCCAACTGCACCTGCTGACTGGTTACCACGCCATCCCGTGCCGCCAGCAGACTGGTGTATTGCAGGCTCAGCTCAGCGCTTTTCAGATCAGCAGCGGCTTTATCAACCGCGGCCTGTAATTGCGGTTGTTCTCCCTGCAGGGAAATCAGATTGGCTTCCTGAGAGGCCAGCTGGGCGCGGGCCTGATTAAGACGTGCCAGCGATGCGGTGCGATTAAGCTCAGCAGCGTCCAGATCATCCTGCGCGACATATTGTTTCCCTTGCAGCTGCTTCAGACGATCCAGCTGCTGGCCCGTGCGCTGCCAGTCCGCTTTTGCCGCTGCCACGCTGGCGGTTGCCGCCTCTACCAGCGCCTTCTGCGCTTCTACCCTTTCATCCAGGTGAGCAAGGTTGGCGCTGGCCTGAGCCAGTAACGCAGCAGCCTGATCCACCTGAGCCTGAAACGGTGCCGGGTCCAGCTGAATCAGCAGGTCACCTTTGGTGACCATCTGGTTTTCCGCTACCGCTATATCCTGCACACTGCCGGACACCCGGCTCATAACCGGCACAATGTCAGCCTTAACATACGCGTTGTCGGTTTCTTCGCGCCCTTGATGCATCCACCACCAAACCCCGGCAGCAAGCGCAACGACAGCAAGTACGATAAGAATTCTGACTTTCTTTGGCATAACAGAAACCCGGTACGGAAATAAGGGAGGCTAAGTCTACCTTGAATGTAAGCAGTGTAAACACTTGACCAACAGGTTTATTTTGTCTTTTCTCTCAATAATTTACGACTATCCAGCCATCTTCCTCCTGATTGCCGCTGACGCATTCACAGATGACACATTCAGCCCTATAAGTGGCAATTAACACCTGAGGCGATACGGGCCAGTTTCTTTGGCAATGCCTCTGCACAGAGGCAAAGACCCGGATTGCTCATTGGTCAGGCGACGGTTTTGCCTGAACGGTTTTTGCACGAACGGTTTTGCATAATCGCAAGGCAATAAAAAACGCAGCCGAAGCTGCGCTTCCTATTGATTGTTAACGATCAGCGAGCCTGAGAAAAATCCACCCGCACGATATTATCTTCCGTGCTGATCACGGATTTATTGGCCTCCAGTTTCATCTGTTCACCTACCAGAATTCGGCAGCGCTCTGCCAACGCCTGAGCTGCTGAAGGTTTTGAACCATCGCGGGGGATACTGCAATTAAGTGGAAAGGTAAACTCCAGAGCGGCATCCGCTTCAACAGGCAAAGGCTGCCTTTCGTGCAGAAAACGCCGCTCAAGTTTCTCCAGAATTTTTAACAGAGGTCCACCGCTGACCACTTCCGGATCCATACAATAGAACTGCTGCAGCGCCATACGAGCGATGTAGTCACGCAGTGGTTTATTATCCGGCAGACCGATGTTGCGGCACATGATAATGATTTCGCTACTCATGCGGCGGGCAAAATATTCCGGAAAATAGCGGATATCATGTTTATCCAATCCGCACATAATCATCAGGTAACCGCTATTAACTTCCTGCGCCGCGACACAGAAATCACTACCGATTAACGCCGATTCCGTTCGCCAGTGTAAATCCGGCTGTGGATGTCGTGCTGGTTTTATATGCTGAAAAAGTACCTTGGTGAGGGTTTTGGTAAGATCAATCTGCATCATAACTTAATCGCCTCAGCCACCATTTTTCCGTACCCTTCTTCCATCAGAACCTGAGCGACCGATGGACGTTTAAGCATAGTTTTATAGTGTTGAAGGCAGTTTTCCGGCAAAGTCAGGCCGATATGTACCGCCCAGAATTCGGTATAAAAAAGCGCCGCATCCGCTATGGAAAATGTTTCATGCAGATATTCCTGCTGCCCCAGCCAACCGCTTATTAACTCAAATCCATCACTGACGATTTTGCGTCCCTGCTGCTGAATCCGCTCCTGCTCTGCAGGCAGTTCAGAATACTTATCTGTGGTGAATATCCGGGTGAAACCCTGGCCGTGAATCGTGTTAACCACGTAATTCACAATGCTGATCAGATGCAGCTGTTGCAAAAGATACTCGGGTAAAAGCTGCCGTTTGGGATAGGTTTCCGCCAGCCACAGCGTGATGGTGAGAAAATCAGTCAGTACGGTTCCATCCTCCAGCACCAGAGTTGGAATAGTGCCTTTGGGGTTTAAACTCCGGTACTCTGCCGCATCCTGATCTCCGGCCATCAGGTTGACCAGATACACTTCAAATACCGGTCCGCATTCTTCCAGCAGAATATGGATGCCGGTTGAGCATGAGCCTGGTGTCATATAAAACTTAAGATTCGCCAAAATACGCTCCCTGTTCTGTCTTTAGCCCGCGCGCTGTTAACCTGAGAGCAACCACCAGACGGCTCCCATCAGATACTTATCCGACAGGTGGTCAGCAAGAATCCGGCCAGCAGCGGAACGCCTTCCACTATGCAGCTCGATCATTCAGAAATTATAAAAACCTTTTAAATCATATAGATATAAAATTCGCTCTGAACTCTGAGCAAATTCCCGGCTGTTGCTAATACGACATAAACGGACAGACAGATCACCAATGTTCCTTTTGCTCCGGGCGGCGTCTGCTGGCTATACCGATTCCCTTATCAATGGTGTAGATATTTCGAAAATTCAGAACGTTTGTTCCCATTAATTCTGATTTTTAACCCTGTAACTTTCGCTATGATGACCCTGCTCTGACCGCCTGCCAGACTCACAGTGCTTAGTGGCTGCCTATACCCTTCAGCGCCCTCTGAGCGAGCCTGGCAGTGATATATCCAATAACACACTATCCGGAAGCTTTATGGAAAATTCTGTCCGTTCTTACACTGCAACCGCCAAAGCCCTGCACTGGCTGATGGCACTCCTGATCATCGTCGCCAGCGCCATTGGTCTGTATTCATCCACCTTTGAATATGGTGCCGATCAGGCATTGAATGAGTACAAAGGCAGCCTGATTACTCTGCACAAGCAGATTGCATCGATCACCATTTTCCTGATTGCGCTGCGCATTGCATGGCGCCTGACCCACCGTCCGCCAGAACTGACAGGCATGAGCCCAATGATGGCGAAAGCTGCCCACGGCGGTCATATCCTGCTGTACGCCCTGATGATAATTACTCCGCTGGCTGGCTGGACTCTGAGCTCTTCGGCCGGTTATCCGATTCCGGTTGCAGGCCTGTTTAATCTGCCACCTCTGGTTGATAAATCCGAAGCTATTCAGGCCATCGCCGGCCCCATTCACCGCTGGGGCTCCTGGTTTATGCTGCTGGTTATTGCCGGCCATATATTCTTTGCCATCAAACACAAGGTAATCGACAAAGACGGTACTATGGAATCCATGTTGCCGGGTAAACGATAATCGACCTGCTACAGGTGACAGCAAACCTAAAGCCGGGGATTCCCCGGCTGCCTGCTTTATTCCCGTCCACTGAATACTTCCCCCACTTAAATGAGGCTCCTCATGTCTGAACCCATTCTGGTTAATCAACCAGCCAACCCACAACACCTGTATATGCTGTTTCACGGCGTTGGCAGTCAACCACAAAGCATGGCACCACTGGCCAAACTGATCGCTGCTACTCTGCCGGAGGCTTCGGTTATCTGTGTCGCTGCACCGTATGCCTTTGATCTCGCGCCAGGTGGACGCCAGTGGTTTTCGGTAAAAAATGTGACGGAAGAAAACCGTCCACAGCGGGTTGAACAGGCGATGGGAGAATTTATCCGTTGTATTGAAAACTGGCAGGCTGTCAGTGATCTCGGCGCCGAGAATACCACTCTGATCGGCTTCTCACAGGGTGCGATTATGGCTCTGAGCATGACGCAAATGGTCGACAAACAACCCGCTGCACGTATCTTTGCCTTATCCGGCCGCTTTGCTGCAGAGCCTTCCAGCCCGGCCAAAGGGGTACGTATTCATCTGCTGCACGGCCGTCTCGACCGGGTAATGGATGTGCGCCAGGCAGAGCAGTCTTTTGCTCAGTTGAAGGCTCTGAAGGCTGATGTCACGCTGGATATATTTGATGATCTGGAACACGGCATATCCCGTGAAGAAGCCATGCGCATGCAGCAATACCTGCGTAAAGAAGAGTGATCAGCCAGCCTGACCAACAGAAGCTACAGCCCAAGAAAACTACAGCCAGAGAAAGCGGTAGCCGGATAAAATGGTCAAACCGCTGCCGCAATAAAAAAGGCCGCTGACGCGGCCTCTTTTGATCCCGGCTACAGGCCGGAGCTGGAAAAGACGATCAGATGTCGCTGATGATCTCTTTACGCTGAGCCTGATACTCTTCTTCAGTGATCAGACCTTTCTTCTTCAGTTTTTCCAGATTTTTCAGACGTTTCTCAAAGTGATCAACACCGTATTCAGCTTTATTCACAGCCCTCATGGCTTTTTCTCTTTTCTCTTTAAAGCCACACTGATAGTAGTCAGCAGTAATGGCTGTCGTCGTTACCATCTTATTGCCGGATAACGAAGGACGTGTGCGACGGCTTTCTTCCGAGCCGCGCATTACCATAGCATCCGCTTTGGCATCAGCTGCATGCTCCTGGTGCCACTCCATACATTCTTTCTGCGGCTTCATGCTGGTGCTTTTACACACATCCTGTTTAACCAGCTTACAGGCCGATTCCTGGCCAGCTTCAAGCAGTTTTACATCGTCTTCAGCAAATGCAGACAGCGGCAGTAACATCAATGCCACAGCAATCGGTTTGATCATGGTATCGGTCTCCGGGGCTGGCCTCAGCCAACCCGTAAACAATGAATAGAACTCAGGTCAGAGAATACCGGATTTTTGCTCATCAGCGCAGCAATAGATAACTCAATATGCTCAGAAAGTCTGTTGCTGACATATAAAAAAGCCGGGCAATGCCCGGCTTCAGCTGACTGAAGTTTTATTCAGCAGCTTTCATCGCGGTAGCTACCCAGCCATCGAAAGTCTTCTGATTCGCCTTAATCCATAGCTCAGCATGACGTTCGATGTCTTTAATCGAGTCTTCTCCATTAGCGATCATCATATTCTCTGCGTTCACCGCATTAATCGGTAACTTCATAACAGAGAAGAGTTTGGCTGCGGCCGGGTTCTTCTCAGCCCAGGCTTTGTTCGCCACGATACGCTCAGAGTTGATATCAAAGCCATAGTTCTTACCATTGGCCAGCGCGGTGTCGGTACCATTCGGATTGGCCGAATAAGGCACCTCCAGCCAGACCACATCTTTACCCGGTACCAGCTTGCCGGATACCCAATAAGGCGTCCAGGTGTAATACAGCACGGGTTCACCATCGTTATAACGGGCAATGGTGTCGGAAATAATCGCAGCGTACTGCCCCTGATTATGACTGATGGAATCCCGCAGTTTGAATTCGTCCAGCTGATATTCGATCACACCTTCGCAACCCCAACCCGCATTACAGCCAGCGAGATCGGCTTTACCGTCACCATTGGTATCAAACAGTTTGGCCAGTTCCGGTTTCTTCAGATCAGTGATCTTAGTGATGCCGTATTTATCCGCGGTTTTTTTATCCATCAGATAGCCCTGAGCAGCCCCTTTGATGTAATCCCCCTGACGAAAGAACACATCATCACCACCGGCGTTTTTATACATGGTGTTATGCAGGGGATACCAGTTAACCGTGGTATAGGTTAAATCGCCGTTGGCAATAGCTGTATAGCCAGCGCTGTATTCCACCTCTTTAATTTCCTGCACATCGTAGCCAAGCTTCTCCAGCGCTTTATTTACAATGATGGTCTGAAATTTTTCTTCAGCAATTGGACTGTGGAAAGCCTGAACACTGACGCCGGCACCTGGTAACTCCGCCGCCGCCGTGCTGCTCAGCGTTAATCCCAGCGTTGCTGCACTGCATAACATACCGGATAGAATACCGTTGGTAACTGGACTGCGTTTCATAAATATCTCCTGATTGCGCGTATTAACGGATCTGATAATCGCCAGATCAAAACAAGGGATTGAAAAAGATCAACGTGTGGATTTATCCGCGGAAAATAACCGCAGCAACAGCGCGGCCGGACCGGTCTGATACCAGTGACGGACACCACGGGCACGGGCATCCTGACCCAGCGCCTGAGTAAGACGATCAAGAATAATCGCCAGAATAACAATACCGATACCGCCAACCGCGGCAAGGCCAATGTCCAGCCGGCCAATACCACGCAGTACCATAAGCCCCAGACCACCGACAGAAATCATTGAAGCGATAACCACCATAGACAGGCTCAGCATCAGCGTCTGATTAACCCCCGCCATAATGGTTGGCATCGCCAGCGGCAACTGAACTTTGAAAAGCATCTGGCGCGGACTGGCACCAAAAGAAGAGGATGCTTCAATCAGATCCGCCGGTACCTGACGAATCCCCAGATTAGTAAGACGGATAACAGGGGGCATGGCAAATACGATGGTCACCACCACGCCCGGGACGTTACCGATACCAAACAGCATCACAATAGGCACCAGATAAACAAAGGCTGGTGTGGTTTGCATGGCATCCAGCGTTGGCCTTAAAAAGCGATTAAGGCTCTCATGCCGCGCCATTAAGATACCCAGCGGCAAGCCGAGTAAAATGCAGAAGAATACCGAGGTTAATACCAGCGACAGGGTCGTCATCGCCTCACTCCAGGCACCGATAGCGCCCAGCACAAACAAGCCAATTGCGGTACTGATCGCTAAACGTCCGCCAGCCAGTTGCCATGCAAGCAAGGTGAAAACAGCGATCATCAACAGTGGCGGAGTTGCATTGAGCAACATGTCGATGGAATTCAGCGTGGCATCAATTGGAACTTTGACCCCGGTAAAAAATGGACGGAAATGATCAACCACCCAATCAAGGCCATGCTCCACCCAATCCTGTAGCGGAATCCAGGCTTCCGGGAAGGGATCCGCTAACGTAAATTCAGTGGCTTCCTGCACACTGTCATCCTGCAGCCAGGACTCAGCCGCAAAATTCGCTTCCGATTGCTCAGAATTACCCCACGGGTCTGCTTCTGCACTGCTCTCTGTTGCGAACGGGTTTGTGTCTTCTGCCGTGTTTGATGCAGCCTCTTCAGACTGACCAGCAAAGGGATTATTTTCGTCGCTCATGATGTTTTACTCCCCTCACCATCACTCTCTTCACGATCCAGTGTTTCCAGTAATTTCTCTTTGGTGATGCTGCCAATAAACTCACCTTCTTTCACTACAGGTACCGGGTAGTCAGACTGCGCAACGGTGGAGATTAATTCGCGTACCGGGGTCTCTGCTTCAGCGGTTGTCGCATCTTCTGCTGTTGTAAGATGCGCCTGAACAGGTGCAGACGGTTTTTCTTTATCCAGCTCTGCAAGCGAGGCAACACCAACAAACTGTTGTTCGCCATCCACAACGTAGCCGTACTCCATACCGCTGTCGGTTAATTGTGCTCTTGCCTGCTCAACACTGGCGCTGCTTTCAATGGTTATATTGGGCTGAATTTCTGCAACATTCTGAGCCGCATAGACATTCGAGACATCAACGCCACGGAAGAAAGACTTCACATAATCGTTGGCCGGATTTTCCAGAATATCGTTAGGTGTGCCGACCTGAACCACTTCACCATTCTGCATAATGGCGATACGGTCACCAATGCGCATGGCTTCATCCAGGTCGTGAGAAATAAATACAATGGTACGGCGTTGTTCGGTCTGCAGTTTTACCAGCTCGTCCTGCATTTCCGTACGGATCAATGGATCGAGAGCCGAGAAGGCCTCATCCATCAGCATAATATCCGGGTCATTAGCCAGAGCGCGCGCCAGACCAACCCGTTGCTGCATGCCGCCGGATAACTCATCCGGGTAGGAATGGGAATGGGCACCTAAGCCAACCTGTTCCAGCGCATTCTGGGCTTTTTGACGTCGCTCACGCACAGGCTCGCCTGACAGCTCCAGGCCAAACGCTGCGTTATCCAGCACATTCATGTGCGGCATCAGAGCAAAAGACTGAAATACCATGCTGATTTTCTTGCGGCGTACCTCGCGCAACTGCTTCTGATCAATGGCTGCGATATCTTCGCCATCAATCAAAACCTGCCCTCTTGTTGGTTCAATCAGGCGATTTAACAGGCGTACCAGAGTGGACTTCCCCGATCCGGACAAGCCCATGATGACGAAGATTTCACCTTCACGGATACTCAGGCTGGCGTCCTTAACCCCGACAGTAAGACCGGTACGGGCAAAGATGTCGTCTTTATCTACGCCCTGATCAATAAGATCCAGAGCGGCCTGAGGGGGCTCACCGAAGACCTTAAACAGATGCCGGACCTCCAGTTTGATTGCACTGGCTGCGGAAGAATCTGGGCCAGCTGACGTACTTTCCGGCTGCAATGCAGAAGATTCGCTGGCGGTAGAAATGCTTGAAGTCATAGTACTCAGGGCCTGTATTTACACCCAATTATTTAGAACTGTAAGTACTTTTTACCATACCGGACTTTGATTTAAGCTTCAAAGGGCCGACAAAGGAATGCTCCTGTCAAGTAAAGTGTCAATAATGGCAAAACATAAAGAGGCGAAAACAGAGGGAATCGCTGGTAAAAAAAGAACTTCAGCATGGAAATCCGCTGAAATGCTCTGATCGCTCGAGATGAAAAAATGCTCAGAAAACAAGCAACCAGAAAGATTTAAGCTGCTCTGAATTACATTTGACTCTAATCATCAGACAGAAGAGCAGGTTGAATGACAACAGAATAAACGACAGTCATGGAGGAGCTATTTCTCGATCGGCTCACTGACTGAATCAAGCCATTGCCGCAACTGAGCAACCGTGTGCACACCCGCGCGGCGCCCGACTTCCTGACCATGACTGAACAGAATTAGAGTGGGAATGGTTCTGATCGCGTACTGAAACCCCACTGCTGGTGCTGTTTGCGTATTCACCTTGGCAAAGATCGCGCGGTCGTCCAGCTGCACAGCAGCTTCTTCCAGTATTGGCAGCATTTGCTGGCACGGCTGACACCAATCTGCCCAGAAATCCACAATAACCGGCTTCTGCGCGCCGCGGACAAACTGAGAAAATGTATTCTCATCCAGATTTTGAACCGCGCCGGCAAGCGGAGCAGCATCTGAATTTCCCGTCATGGTCACCTTCCGTTAAACAGTAATCTCGGTCAAAAAGAACAGCTTAACGATAACAGAAACAGAGCCTGTAAAACGTTCGTCAACCGTTCAACACCACGAAAACGCCGCCAGCAGCAGCTACTGGCGGCATAAATTCTGTATAAAGATACGCCTGCTACAGACTATCCCGCTATATACGAATCTCCCGAACAGGAACAGCTTCGTAACCTTCAGGCAGCTTCTCTGCTCAGAGCGTATTACCGTGAACGCTTTGTCATTGTTACAACGTAATTCTGTGAGCAAGGCCGCAATAATAGCTGAATAAGGGTTCAGCAGTACTGCTAATATTTTTTGCAACGTGGCTGGTATGAAGACAATTCATTTCGTCAACAGAAGTAACCAGCTGAAACAAAACAGAAAAATATGTAACACAGCGCAGCGAACAAGGAGTTCACATGAATATCGACAACTGGCTTCACCTTCTGGCAAAACATGATGGCTCCGACCTGTATCTGACCAAAGGCGCTCCACCCTGTGCAAAATTCCAGGGACAATTAAAGCCCATCAGCCGTGACGTACTGGGCCCGGGCGATATCGAAAAAATTGCCTACGCAATTATGTCGGATGCTCAAAAGCAGGAGTTTGAGGAAGAAATGGAGCTGAATATGGCGCTGTCGAATTCTTCTGGCCGCTTCCGCATTAATATTTTTAAACAGCAACACGAAGTGTCTATGGTTGCCCGAAATATTAATACCGAAATCCCAGATATCGCAAAACTTAATCTGCCTCCGGTTCTGAAAGAAACGATTAACGCTAAGCGTGGCCTGATTCTGTTTGTAGGCGGTACCGGTTCCGGTAAGTCGACTTCACTGGCTGCATTGATTGATCATCGCAATGCCACCACATATGGTCACATTATTACCATTGAAGATCCGATTGAGTTTGTGCACAAACATAAGAAGAGTGTTATCAATCAGCGCGAAGTGGGTACTGACACCAAAAGCTATGCAGCAGCATTGAAAAACACTTTACGCCAGGCGCCGGATGTTATCCTGATTGGTGAAATCCGTGATGCAGAAACCATGGAACACGCTCTGGCCTTTGCGGAGACAGGTCACCTGGCTATTTCAACCCTGCACGCAAACAACGCCAACCAGGCGTTCGAACGTATTGTGAATATGTTCCCGGAAGAACGCCGTAATCAGATCCTGTTAGGCCTTGGCCAGAACGTGAGAGCGATTATTTCTCAACGCCTGATTCCAACCAAAGACGGCAAGCGGACGGCAGCTGTAGAAGTTCTGCTGGGTAATAAAACCGTCGAAGACCTGATTATCAAAGGCGATTTCCCCGGTATTAAAGAGATCATGACCAAATCCGAAAACCTCGGCATGCAGACCTTTGATGGTGCTCTCTACCATCTTTATAAGCAGGGAAAAATCACCCTGGAACAGGCACTGAAAAACGCCGACTCCGAAAACAACCTGCGCCTGCGCATCAAACTTGGTGACAACAAAAAAGAAGCCAAACCTACTGCCGTAAAAAAAGTGGCGCCAAAACCCGCTACAGCGACCGCGTCCGGACTGGAACTCAGTTTGATGGATGATGGTGGCAGAACAGAAGCCTGCGCCTGATATCTGCATACCAACGGGCCTGACGGCCCGTTTTTCTTTTCTATGGACAGTCATAATAAGGAGAACGCATGAATCTCTTTTATGGACAGTCATAATAAGAAGAACGTATGAATTGTTGACTAAGCAGGCTCCACGACTTCCTTCCATGGACAGTCATAATAAGAAGAACGTATGAAGTATTAGCTAGCCAGCATCTACAATACCTAGTCCAGAGCCCGTCAAGGCAGCCTATTTATCATGTCCTTACACCAGACTGTCCTGCTGAGATCAAGAACCAATTTACCCTGAACCGTTCCAACGAATCAGATAGTTAACTACCAAAGGAACGGCTATGAACCTTCGTACTCTCGTATTAGGTATGACCCTGATTGCATCTCCCCTTAGCAGCTGGGCTCAAACTGCTGATAACCACTACACTGAGCAGGAGCGGGTTAACAAACAGGTTGTGCTCGATTTCTATGAGAAAGGGATCAATCAGAAAGATGCGGATGCAGCGATTGCTTTGATCGGGGACGAATACATTCAGCACAATCCAAAAGCTGCTGACGGTAAAGAAGGTTTCCGTAATTTCGTCGCCTACCTGAAGAAAGTACATCCCAATGCGCACAGCGAAATAAAATCCGTTTTTGTCGATGATGATCACGTGATTTTGCATGTACATGCTGTACGTGACCCTGGTACCCGTGGCAATGCCATTACCGATATATTCCGTTTGAAAGATGGAAAAATCGTTGAACACTGGGATACAACTCAGGCTATCCCTGAAGAATCTGCTAACGATAATGGAATGTTTTAAGACGATAACAATTTGGCCTCGCTGGACTAAAATTCAGTGAGGTCATTCAACAGAAATACAGCGATCTTATTGAACACATTACCGTTTTCTTTATGTGGACAGTCATAGTAAGAAGGTTGTCCGATACAAAAATTTCAGTCCTTCACTATTCTGAATGTCATAGCCGGAACGTGAAGGATCACGAGATGCCCAAGCCAAGAAAAGAGCTGATATCACTTGAAGCAACCCCCTACTATCACTGTGTATCCCGCTGTGTACGCAGAGCCTTTTTGTGTGGTAGTGATGAATACGGACGCAATTTTGAACACCGTCGAGGCTGGATCGAAAACCTGATTCTCGAACAAGCGCAGATATATGCTGTAGATATCGCAGCTTATGCCGTTATGTCTAACCACTTCCATGTCGTTCTTCATATCAACCAATCAAAGGCTGAGAGTTGGTCTGCCCGAGAGGTTATAGAGCGCTGGCATCAGCTCTACAAAGGCACCTTATGGTCGCACAAGTATCTGGAAGGTGATGAACTGTCAGAACCAGAAAAGGATCTGGTTTCCGATTATGTGTCTAAATGGCGGGAAAGATTAATGTCTGTCAGCTGGTTTATGCGCCGGCTGAATGAAACCATCGCCCGCATGGCCAATGAAGAGGACGACTGCACCGGGCATTTCTGGGAAGGACGCTTTAAATCCCAGGCATTATTGGATGAAAAAGCTCTGGCTGCCTGCATGGCTTACGTAGATCTGAATCCGGTTCGTGCCAGTATGGCCAAAACTCCGGAAACTTCTGACTTTACCTCAATAAAGAAACGCAGCCTTAAGGCTAAGAAAGCTTCCAGCCCTAACCACCCATTTCAGCAAATCCAGGAACTGCTTAATTTTGCCGGAAATCCACGACAGGAAATGCCCGATGGTATTCACATGCGCCTGACAGATTACATTGAGCTGGTTGACTGGACGGGTAAGCAGATAAGAGAAGGCAAACGAGGAAAGATAGAGTCCAATCTCCCGCCAGCATTAATCCGCTTAGATATTGATCAGGAGCACTGGCTTTACATGACTCAGAACTTCGAGAGTGAGTTCAAAGGCCTGGTTGGTTCCGCATACGAACTGAAAGCGAAGGTTAAGCACTTCTGTAACGGCAAATCCCGGTTCAGAACTGTCGGGCTAAGATCCTGCCAGAAACTGCTGAGTTAACCGCTTCAAATAGTCAGTCCCCTCAAATGCCTGAACAGGCAGGCTCTACCGTGCCTGCAATTTGCCTGTAATCGCCTAATACTGCAATTCTGGCCTTTTTCCGATACCAAAATTCCAAAAGACGCCCATCAATTCTTAAAGCAGAACAGCCATGCAAGAAAATTGGCTATCTATTCTTAGCATGACTGTCTCATTTATTCTCCCCATTAAGAATATATATGATTTATACACAGTGAGTTCTGCCACACCTGATTTGCAGGGTGATCAGGCGATTCATACCTGCTCATTCAGGATCGTGTTTTTCAGTAGGTATTGTTACGTATCTAGATGAAGCGTGCGGCAAGATAGCGGTATTATCGAAGAGCCGGAGCAGCCATGTGAGAAAACTGGTTCTATCTTCTTATCATGACTGTCTTATTTATTTCAACCGTGCCTGCAATCTACCAGCAGTCGCTTAACACTGTAATTCTGGCCTTTTCCTGATACCAAAATCCAAAAAGACGCCTCATAGATCGAAAAGCAGAAAAGCCATGCAAGAAAACTGGTTCTATCTTCTTATCATGACTGTCTTATTTATTTGGTGCCTACCATCTGCCAGTAGTCACTTAAAGCTGTGATTCTGGCCTTTCCCCGATGACAAATTTCCAAAGAGAAGATTCTTAACCCGAAGAGTCAGAACAGCCATGCAAGAAAACTGGTTCTATCTTCTTATCATGACTGTCTAATTTATTCTTGTTACGTATCTAGACGAAGCGTGCGGCAAGATAGCGGTAATATCGAAGAGCCAGAGCAGCCATGTGAGAAAACTGGTTCTATCTTCTTATCATGACTGTCTTATTTATTCTTGCCGTGTGAGAAAACTGGTTCTATCTTCTTATCATGACTGTCTTGTTTATTTTGTTATTTATTTCAAAGAGACGATTCTTAACCCGAAGAGCCAGAGCAGCCATGCAAGAAAACTGGTTCTATCTTCTTATCATGACTGTCTTATTTATTTTAGCATACGAACTTAAAGCGAAAGTTAAACACTTCTGTCATGGCAAATCCCGATTCAGAGCATCCGGACTAAGATCCAGCCAAAAACTACTGAGTTAACCGCTTCAAATAGTCAGTCCCCTCAAATGCCTGAACAGGCAGGCTCTACCGTGCCTGCAATCTGCCTGTAGTCGCCTAATACTGCAATTCTGGCCTTTTTCCGATACCAAAATTCCAAAAGACGCCTATAAACTCGTAAATCAGAACAGCCATGTGAGAAAACTGGTTCTATCTTCTTATCATGACTGTCTCATTTAATTCCTTAAACCGAAGAGCCAGAGCAGCCATGTACGAAAACTGGTTCTATCTTCTTATTATGACTGTCTTATTTATTAATTCGAGAGCAGCCATCCAAGAAAACTCGTTCTATCTTCTTATCATGACTGTCTCATTTAATCTTTATTGATTTGCAACCATGCTCAGCAACGTACAAAACAGCGTTTATGACCTGTAGATTGGGTATTTTTACGTTACCTCGCTGCAGCGGAAGCAGGTGCTCGATAATTTTAAACTGAGATTTTGTGATTTCCATAATCACGATATTCTATCAAAATTAGTGTTAACAGGCCCTAGGACGAGTCCCTATTTAGTGCACTTAGTGTACAAAGGTATCCTAGGAGCATTATCAACCAACCCCATTCGCGCTGACGTAGACTGAACGTACTCTCTCCAATATGGCCATACATGATAGCCAACATTATCAACTGAAAATGCGTGAAGAGACTCTTCAGGCAAAGCACTCTTAGACCAATAACGCACAGACCACTTAACCCGAATTTCTAAAAATGGCTGGTAATCTTCATTACTGCTATCAGCTTCTTCTTGTTCAGGAACGCATCTAATTCCAGTTTCATAGAAGAACGTGTAAATCCAAAACCTACTTCCATCATCCTCTTTTTCAGCTTCTTCATGCTTAATAGCATAAACACCACTCAAGGATTGATTTATTATCTTAGCCTGACTCCAATCTCTAACATCAATAGATTCTTTCATATTGATTTTTGAGTCACGTAGTAAAACCGATTCAAACATCAAAGCCTGTTGAGCCTTCTGTAAAAAATCAGACTCCGTAGTCATGCAGCATTCTCCACTGAACCCCACTTATGTACACTTTGGATTTTCGTAACCGAAGAGCTTACAACTCTTTTGCTTTCTGTAGAGATATCTACACTATTTCTCCAAGCAGAAGTAACAATAGTGCATTCTCTTTTAACCGGAATTATTATTTTCGGTTTGACACCAAGCGCAAAGCAGATATCAGAAAGAGTACCCAATGTCATATTTCGACTACCGTCCAGGATCTGCGAAACATACGCTTTGCTCTTGCTAAGTCTTTTTGCCAATTCACTTTTCGATATATCCAAATCTTCCATCGCGACCAGCAGGTCTTCGGTGACATTAACAATAAGATCACTACGCTGATAAGAACGCTCTTCCGAATCAGAATATTTGTAATCGCTGCCGTAGAATAAATCTCTTGCATCACTCATCGACTTTACCTCTCTTCTAATGCCTTCCAATTTTTTCCGACCCTATCAATATCTGCAGCACTTAGGTCGTCAAAATCCTTGTATATATAATGGCTAATGTAAAAAACATCTGGCTTTGACTTGGAATGCCAGCCGTAAGCTCTTAAAGGAATTTTTTTAAAAGCATAGAACTTTCCATTACTCACTCCCCCACTGCTCGTCGGTAGATCACCTTCTGGCGGAAAGCTATCTCTAGACAGGCGCTCTCCATCGGCAAAACGTTTAAAAAAAGCGGCCAACCGGTCTTGCATTGACCTACGTCTCGACTTCGTAAGAGAGATTAACGCTTGCTTTAGTGAGGCTTTCGCCCCGACACAATGCACTACTCTGTACTTTCGACCTATGTACTCATCTTCGATCGTAAGTTCATCATCATTGACGTTAGACTTTTTGGGGCTCAATTAAAGACCTATAGGTTAACATATAGATTAACTCAGAAAAATTTCTATCCTTTTCCCGACCATTGATTTTTTCTATCGAAAAGCAAAGTGCGACCAATTGAAGTAATTTCCAATATTTCAACAACACGAGTGTAACTCGCTCAGCAGCCGTAGAAAACACCGGCCCACCCACCCACAAAAAAAGGCCGCATAAGCGGCCTTTTCAGTCAAACACAGATCTCAGAGAACCTCAGTTCTCCTCAACCCACACCCGCGCATTACGGAACATCCGCATCCAGGCGCCATCTTCATCCCACTCGTTTGGCACGTAGGAGTTCTGAATCGCACGGAAAACCCGCTCAGGGTGCGGCATCATAATGGTCACACGGCCATCCGCAGCAGTCAGGCCGGTAATACCCTGTGGTGAACCGTTGGGGTTCAGCGGGTATTGTTCGGTTACTTTGCCGTAGTTGTCGGTGTAACGCAGGGCTATCTGGCCAGCCAGTTCGTCGATGTCGGTTTCGTCGGCGAATTCCGCACGGCCTTCACCGTGAGCCA
The DNA here is from genome assembly GCF_002433655.1 of Thalassolituus sp. UBA6592. Taxonomy (NCBI): domain Bacteria; kingdom Pseudomonadati; phylum Pseudomonadota; class Gammaproteobacteria; order Oceanospirillales; family Oceanospirillaceae; genus Thalassolituus; species Thalassolituus sp. UBA6592. The sequence goes on from NZ_DJIO01000082.1 coordinate 24,396, forward strand.
CGGCGATTGGCATGCGCGAGCCTGCCATACCGGCGAAGAATACGGAGTCGGATTCCTGTACTTCGACCATGGCGACACGGGCTTCAAACTGTTCGCTCATATTGCGCACAAAGTGTGGCCAGTGCTCGGCACCCGGAATCAGTTCATGCAGGTTGGAGAGCATCTGACAGCCGTTACAGATACCCAGTGCAAAGGTGTCGTTACGGCGGAAGAAGGCTTCAAACTGGCCACGGGCCTGTTCGTTAAACAGGATGGATTTGGCCCAGCCCTCACCGGCGCCGAGTACGTCACCGTAGGAGAAACCACCGCAGGCCACCAGGCCGCGGAAGCCTTCCAGAGTGACGGCGCCGGAGAGAATATCGCTCATGTGTACGTCAACGGCACGGAAGCCGGCGCGGTCGAAAGCGGCTGCCATTTCGATCTGGCCGTTCACGCCCTGCTCACGCAGGATCGCCACTTTCGGTGCATCGGCAGAATCTGAGTTTGGCAGATCAGCGGTGATGTCTTCGTTAATATCGAAGGTCAGCTCAGCGTGAATACCCGGGTCTTCGGCATCTAACAGAGCGTCGAATTCCTGTTTGGCGCAGTCGGCGTTGTCACGCAGAGCCTGCATTTCATAGCTGGTCTGTGCCCACAGGCGCTGCCAGTTAACGCGGGATTCGCTGAGGAATTCTTCATCCTGGAAGCTGAAGGTAATCTGGTCATCGTCGTTTGGTGTGGCGATCACGGCGGTGCAATCACCCAGCCCTGCGGCTTCAAACTGCGCCAGTACTTCTTCAACATCGGCGCGTTTAATCTGCATCACAGCGCCCGGCTCTTCAGCGAACAGAGCAGCGGCCAGATCGTCCTGGCTTTCTGCCAGCAGATCCATAGACACATCCAAACCACAGTGCGCAGCGAATGCCATTTCGGTCAGGGTGGCGAACAGACCACCATCGGCACGGTCGTGGTAAGCCAGTAGTTTGCCGTCGGCGTTCAGGCCCTGAACCACAGCGAAGAAGGCTTTCAGATCTTCTGCGTCGTCCAGATCCGCCGGTACATCGCCGACTTTGCCGAATACCTGAGCAAAACAGGAAGCACCGATACGGTTCTGGCCACGGCCAAGGTCAACCAACACCAAGTCAGTTCCACCAGCATCTATCTTTATTTGTGGCGTCAGCACTTTGCGTGCGTCGGTCACTGGAGCAAAGCCGGTGATAATCAGAGAGACTGGTGCGGTGACGGCCTTGTCCGCACCTTCATCCTGCCAGCGGGTTTTCATCGACATCGAGTCTTTACCCACCGGAATAGTCACTTCCAGATCCGGACACAGCTCCATACCCACAGCTTTTACAGTGGCGTAGAGTTTTTCGTCTTCACCTTCGTGGCCAGCCGCGCACATCCAGTTAGCGGACATTTTAATGTCTGCCAGCTTGTTAATCGGCGCTGCCGCCAGGTTGGTAATCGCTTCGGCCACGGCCAGACGACCGGAGGCCGGGCCATCCAACAGTGCGACCGGAGTACGTTCACCCATAGCCATGGCTTCGCCGGCGTAGGTGTCGTAAGAAGAAGTGGTCACGGCAACGTCGGCCACCGGCACCTGCCATGGGCCAACAAACTGATCACGGGCTACGGTACCGGTAATGGAGCGGTCGCCAATGGTGATCAGGAAAGATTTGCTCGCTACAGTCGGCAGCTTAAGTACGCGGGCAGCCGCATCGGCGAGATCAATACCCGCGCTGCTGAAGGCTTCGGTTTTTGCTGCTTTGCTTTTTACATCGCGGTGCATGCGCGGTGGTTTGCCCAGCAGAACCTGCAACGGCATATCCACCGGCTTGTTGCCGAAGTGTTCGTCGGTCACGGTCAGGTGTTCTTCTTCCGTGGCGTAACCAACCACAGCGTAAGGCGCTCGTTCACGGGCACAGATAGCGTCGAATTTCGCCATATCTTCCTGCGCTACCGCCAGAACATAACGCTCCTGAGATTCGTTCGACCAGATCGCCAGCGGGCTCATACCCGGCTCGTCGTTCGGTACGTTACGCAGTTCAAATTCGCCACCGCGACCGGCATCACCCACCAGTTCCGGGAAAGCGTTGGAAATACCGCCGGCACCTACGTCGTGAATAAAGGCAATCGGGTTAGCGTCGCCCAGCTGCCAGCAGCGGTCGATCACTTCCTGACAGCGGCGTTCCATTTCCGGGTTTTCACGCTGTACAGAAGCGAAATCCAGATCAGCATTGGACTGGCCAGACGCCATAGAAGACGCCGCGCCACCACCCAGACCAATCTGCATGGCCGGGCCACCCAGAACGATCAGGCTGGCGCCAACAGGGATATCACCCTTCTGCACGTGTTCGCCACGGATGTTGCCGTAACCACCGGCAATCATAATTGGCTTGTGGTAACCGCGGACTTCGCCGTCATGTTCCAGCTCGAAGGTACGGAAGTAACCGCACAGGTTCGGGCGGCCGAATTCGTTGTTAAATGCCGCACCGCCCAATGGGCCGTCGATCATAATATCCAGCGCAGAAACAATACGCTCTGGCTTGCCGTAGTGGCTTTCCCATGGCTGCTCGAAGCCCGGGATTTTCAGGTCGGACACGGTAAAACCGGTTAGGCCGGCTTTTGGCTTGGAACCACGGCCGGTTGCACCTTCGTCACGGATTTCACCACCAGAACCAGTGGCTGCACCGGAATGCGGGGCAATGGCGGTCGGGTGGTTATGAGTTTCCACCTTCATCAGGATGTGCATATCTTCCTGATGGTATGAATATTCAGCTGTTCCAGGGTTAGGGAAGAAGCGACCGGCGTTCGGGCCAACGATAACGGAGGCGTTGTCTTTATAGGCAGACAGAATGTTTTCGTTGTAGCACTCGTAGGTGTTTTTAATCATCTGGAACAGGGATTTATCCTGATCCTCGCCGTCGATGGTCCAGCTGGCGTTAAAGATTTTGTGGCGGCAGTGCTCAGAGTTCGCCTGGGCGAACATCATCAGTTCAACGTCGGTTGGGTTACGGCCCAGCTTGTTGAAGTTCTCCACCAGATAATCGACTTCGTCGTCGGCCAGTGCCAGGCCCAGATTTTTATCGGCTTCTACCAGTGCCTCACGGCCACCGGCAAGAATATCCACGGTGGTCAGTGGCGCAGGTTCAGCGTGGGAGAACAGCGCTTCGGCTGCGGCGCTGCTGCTCAGCACGGTTTCGGTCATGCGGTCGTGTAATAAAGAAGCGATAATGTCGCGATCTTCGCTTTTTGCACCTTCTATATAGTAGGCAATGCCGCGTTCCAGACGAAGGATGCTGCTTAAACCACAGTTATGCGCAATATCCGTCGCTTTCGATGACCATGGTGAAATAGTACCGAAGCGTGGAACCACCAACTGCATCTCTGCGGCAGGTTCTTTGACTTCTGCCTTCGGGCCGTAGCGCAGGATACGCTCCAGAACCAGACGCTCACTCTCAGTCAGCTCGGCTGACAGATCTGCGAAGTGCATAAATTCGGCATAAACACCGGTCACATGCGGCAGCGCCTGCTGCAGCTTGTTCAGGACTTTGTTCTGACGGAATGGTGAAAGCGCTGGTGCGCCACGCAGCTCGAGCATTGCGGGATTACTCCAGAGAGTGAGGGCAAAAAATGAGCGCGAATGATACCGGAGAGCGGCTGTGCACACCAGATTTGGTCAGGTTTTAGCCCTGACTAATGTCGTTTTCAGGCGCAAAGCCTGCCTGAATCTTTATTTCATAACAGCCGGCAGCCGTTCCTGCAGATCCTTTATCACGATCAACTCAGCATCGTCACTCGAAGGAACGGGACACACGCCGCCGCGGTAAAACAGCCAACGAAACAAAGCGCACTATAAATGGGCAATAATTGAGAATTCAGCAACAATTCGTTTCAACTTACTTATTCCTGAAAAAGTTCCCATTTAAGAAACACAATATTTTCAACGACTTAAGTCACACACCTGCCATACAACTGTCACAGGCATCTGAGTTTTAGTGAAATCTATCACAGTCATAGGTTGTTTTTTATGCAAGCTCACGGCAAAATGGGCCCAGATTAACAAATTTTGCACCATAATAGTGCACAACTTCAGGTTTTGGCATGATTTCTGGCATAACACGTCTACTGACATTAGCGGCACTGCTGACAGTGTGCTTCGGCACGCTGACTGGCGGCGTGCGCCCTGACAATGTCGCGCAGATCCGTATGGCCGGTGAAATCGTGATGATTACCCGCAACAGCCCGACCACCTACTATGAAGACCGTACCGGCCCAACCGGTTACGAATATGAACTGGCGAAAGCGTTCGCCGATCATCTGGGTGTCGAGCTGAAGGTAAAAGTTGCGGAAAACCTGAACGACGTTTTCAGCACCCTGGAGAACGGAGGCGCGCACTTTGCGGCGGCCGGCCTCGCCCAGACACCGGATCGTGATCGCTGGGTACGGTTCTCCGAACCTTATATGCAGATTTCCGAACAGGTAATCTACCGCCGTGGTGGCATTAAGCCGGAACAGGTAACTGATCTGACCCGTGGTCAGCTGGTTGTCTCGGAAGGTTCAAGCCACTCTGAACGTCTGCGCATCTGGCAGGCCACTCAGGTTCCTGAACTGAGCTGGAGCGAAAGCTCGGATCTGGAAGTATCAGACCTGTTACAGATGGTGGCTTCCGGCAACATCGACTTTACCGTAGTAGATTCCAACGAATTCCGCGTACTGCAGGCCTACTTTCCTAATCTGGCCGTGGCGTTTGATCTGAGCGAAAAGCAGAACATCAGCTGGGCATTTGAATACAGCCGTGACGACAGCCTGTTTAATGCCGCCAGCGAATTCTTTAACGCGGAAGAAAGCATCAATCTGATGGCCAACCTGGCAGAACGTTACTACGGCCATCTGGATAAACTGGATTACGTGGGTGCCCGCCGCTTCCTCAGCCAAACCGAGAAAAAGCTGGGTACTTATAAAGCCGATTTTGAAAAAGCCGCCGAACTGCACCAGATCGACTGGCGTCTGCTGGCCGCTGTTGGTTACCAGGAAAGCCACTGGAATCCTCAGGCGCGCAGCTTTACCGGTGTTCGTGGTCTGATGATGCTGACCCGTAACACAGCCCGCGAACTGGGTATTAAAAACCGCCTGGACCCGCAGCAGAGCATTATGGGCGGCAGCCAGTATCTGGCTAAGCTGCGCGACCGTCTGGAGAATGTTCAGGAACCAGACCGTACCTGGATGGCACTGGCGGCTTATAACGTAGGTTATGGTCACCTGACCGACGCGCGCAAAATTACCGAATTAACCGGTGGCAATCCGGATCTGTGGATCGATGTAAAAGAATCCCTGCCACTGCTGAGTCAGAAACGTTACTACCGCTACACCCGCCATGGTTTTGCCCGTGGTCAGGAACCGGTGGATTACGTACAGAATATCCGTCGTTACTACGACGTCCTGGTGTGGAACGAAGAACGTGAACAACACCAGGAGTTTCCGGAAGAAGGCGATCCTTCGATGCAGCTGTCTTCTTCACTGGTGACGGTGATTCCTCCACTCCTTTAGTGAGTTTTCTGTGCGGCATTTAATGCCGCTTTTTTTATTGCTGATTTGTCTTATCTCTCATCTGCAGCATCCGGGTCTGTCTCTCCCTCGCCCGTATCTGCTGCAGACTTCCCTGCCGCCTGAAGCGATTGCTTCAGGCGTTTTTTTGCCTCGCGGCGCATAGCGAAAAATTCCGACATCAGGGTCGAGCATTCCTCTGCCAGCACCCCGCCCTGAATATCCATCACATGATTATAAAATGGCTGCTGCGGCAGTTGCAGGGCACTCTCGATCGCTCCGGCTTTGGGTTCGGTGGTGCCGTACACAAGCCGCTGAATACGGCTGTGAATTAACAGCCCGGTACACATGGTGCAGGGTTCTACGGTGACATACAGGGTCGCACCGGGCAGACGATAATTACCGATGTTCTGTGCGGCGTTACGCACGGCTGCCATTTCCGCGTGAGCGCTTGGATCCAGCCCCGAAATAGGATGGTTATAACCTGCGCCAATGATTTCGCCATTAAGAACGACCACAGCCCCCACAGGTACTTCGCCGGCATCATATGCCAGTTGTGCCTGTGCCAGTGCGGCACGCATGCCCTGTTCATCGTCTGTAATTAACTGCTGCTGGATTGTCATAACGCCACCTGTATCCGATGGCGGAATAATAACGGATGTGGCCGTTTAAGCGAACGCAGCTGCAATTAAACTCTGCTAGTGAACTCCACTGCTGAACTCCGTCAGGAAAGGCTGCTGAACTCAGACGGGAAGGGATGCGGAATCAGAAACTCAGTGTCGACTCCAGACTGCGCTTTTCACGCTCACACATACGCAGCAGAACCGACTGTGCGAGTAAGCCTGAAATAGCCCCGACCATACCAGCCACGGTGGAAAGAATGGCTTTGGAAATTCCGGATGCCATGGCTTTGGGGCTGCCGGCACCCAACTGCATCATCACATCAAATACTTCGATCATGCCGGTTACGGTGCCGAGCAAACCCAGCAGCGGGCATATCGCAATAAACATGCGAATGGTTGGAAAGCCGCTGTCGAGCCCCATGCGCAGTGCGCCGAGCAGATCGTCGTGAATCTGTCTTGAGCTCCAGCTTTGCTTATCCGCGCGTAACTGCCATTCCTGCATGGCTTTGCTGCGGCGGGAGGGGTGTACCAGTTTCAGGTAAATTAAGCGCTCGATCAGATACATCCACTGCAGAAAAATCACCAGCATGATGGGATACACCACTTCCCCACCACGCTCGATAAATAACATGACATCTTCCATAACATCTCCCCTGCTCAACGTCGTAAAGAGCTGCCGCGCTATAAGATAAGAGCGCCTGCTATCAACGGAAGATTGGTACGGCCTTATGACAGTTTCTGAACAATCCGATGACAGCCGCATGACCAGCGACTGAGAGTGGCCGTCAGACCCTTGTCTGGGTTAACAAAGCGGACGTTAGCTTCTACTATGTCTGCTATCAGCAATAAACAGGAAAATAACAAGCATGTGGACTCTGACCATTTCGCCGCGTTTTGGCGACACCGATGCCCTCGGGCATATCAACAACACCGTTCTGCCGGTCTGGTTTGAAGAGGGCCGCACCCCGGTCTTCCGGATGTTTACCCCGGATCTTAATCCGCAGGACTGGCACCTGATCATTGCCAAAATTGAAGTGGAATATCTCGGTGAGCTGTTTTATGGGCGCGATATTGAACTGCGCACTTATATTCAGAAGCTGGGTAACAGCTCCATGACCATTGCTCACGAAGCCTGGCAGGACGGTAAACTGGGCGCCAAAGGCTGTGCCATCATGGTTCACTTTGATCACGATGCGAAAAAATCCGTGGCTATTCCGGACAGCATCCGCGAACAGCTGATACCGCACCTGCAGACGCTCTGACAGCGGTATATAAACCGATAAAAAAGCCCGGCTCACATGATTGTGAGCCGGGCTTGCTGTTCATAGACAGTCCAGACACAGTTCAGAGACAGTCGAGACACAGTGCAGAAAGCAGCAGTTAATCAGCTGCGGTCCCAGTTCTGTTCCTGGTTTTCCACCTCAGACAACATATCGGTCTGCATCAGATCCTGCAGGTCGCGGCCATTCTGGCGGGCGATATTCAGGCGGGTTTTTTCATCGTCCGGCGACTCCACCATTTCCTGCAGCATAAGTTCATCGTAATGACGGAACAGCTCAGCGGAGCGGCGCGCCTGATAGGCGCGGAAGCCCAGCGCCTGCAGGGCACTGCGCCCCAGCATAAGCGCCGAATAAAACGTCTCACGCTCCACATGGTCAGCACCGGCACGGATTAAATCCACCGCCTGATGACGGCCGCGGGCGCGGGCAAGAACGCGGATATGCGGAAAATGCCGCTTAACCAGCTTAACCAGATCCACCGCACGGTTATGATCATCAATAGCAATGACCAGCAATTCTGCTTCTTCGATACCCGCTGAAACCAGCAGATCCGGGCGCGACGCATCGCCAAAAAATACCTTGTGGCCAAACTTACGCACGGTGTCGATCTGTACCGCATCGTGATCAAGAATGGTGATATTAAAACCACTGATACGCAGCATACGGCCAACGATCTGTCCGAAGCGACCAAAGCCAACCACAATCGCACGGGCGTCGTGGGTATCAATTTCATCCGGTACATCCGGCTGGCCGACGTTACCCGACAGCTTCGGTAATACCCAGCGTTCATTAATATTCATCAGCAGTGGTGTAGCCACCATACTCAATGCTACCACCACGGTTAAAGGTGCGGTGATATCGCTGCTTAATACGCGGTTATCCTGGGCAAAGGAAAACAATACAAAAGCAAATTCACCGCCCTGCGCCAGACCAAAAGTGAACACAGAATTACTCTTGCCGCTTAAGCGGAACAGCCAGCCCAGTATGACCAGAACCAGCATTTTGCCAAATATCAGCGCCAGTAATAATCCACTGATCAGCCACGGATGGGCGAGCAGAAATTCGAAGTCGATACTGGCGCCAACAGAGATAAAAAACAGCGCCAGCAGCAGACCTTTAAATGGCTCAATTTCCGATTCCAGTTCATGGCGATATTCGCTGTTAGCGAGAACCACACCGGCCACGAACGTGCCCAACGCCGGTGACAGGCCAACAGTGTTCATCAGTAACGCAATTCCCACCACCAGCATCAGCGCCGTGGCGGTAAAGGTTTCACGCATGCGGGTTTCGGCAATAATGCGGAACAGATAGCGGCTCACCAGACGGCCGACAAAAACGATTGCTGCCACCACTAAAATAACTTTCAGTGCTGTTTCCCAGCCCGGAACATGATCAGCCTTATTGGCCAGTGCAGGCGAATCCATGGCCAGCAGTGGCAGGATGGCCAGCAACGGAATAACCGCAATATCCTGGAACAGCAACACAGAAAAAGACGATTGTCCGGCTTCGGTTTTTAACAGAGATTTTTCTTCCAGTGTCTGCAGCACAATGGCAGTAGAAGACAATGACAGAATGGAGCCAACGGCGAGGCTCACCTGCCAGCTGAAATCGAGCGCTATCCCGGCCAGAAAAAACACCAGTGTGGTCACCACCACCTGCAGTCCACCGAGGCCCAGCACACTCACCCGCATACGCCACAGCACGGACGGGTCGAGTTCCAGACCAATCAGAAACAGCATTAATACCACGCCAAATTCAGCAAACGACATCAGGCTTTCAACGTCGTCCCCCATCAGCCCCAGACCAAAAGGTCCGATCACTGCACCGGCACACAGATACCCCATGACCGATCCCAGACCAATACGTTTGGCCAGAGGTACAGCAATCACTGCAGATAATAAAAATACAAAAGCCTGCAGCATAAAAGAATCGTTATGCATGACTCAGCTCCTGTAATTTTTCCAGCAGGATACTGCGGAAGGAATGCGCCTGTTGCTCCAGCACAGATTGCGGTTTACGCCGTGCCTGACACACGGTAAATGGTTTTTGCCAGGCCATGCCACAGACACGGGCGGTCTGTTCATAGGGCAGCAGATAAGCGTCCAGAGGATGACGGTTACCGCCCTCTTCGCTGAACGACGTAAAGGAAGCGCCCGCAGAAGTAACCACCCAAAGCATGCGCCCGACTAACGGATCATGCTCTTCCCCGGCCCGGCCCGGTACGTCATCAAGAGCGAAGTTCAGTACACGGTCCTGCCACTCTTTTAACAGAGACGGAGCGCTGTACCAGTACAACGGAAATAAAAACACCACCAGCTGATGTTCCCGCAGGCGCTGCTGTTCCTTACCGATATTAATATGGAAGTCCGGATATTCTTCATACAGGTCGCAAAGTGTGACCTCTTCAAGATCACGGATGGCGTCCAGCAGACGCCGGCATGCCCGCGACGTCTGATGTCGCGGGTGTGCATATACAACCAAAGCCCTGGCCAATTTAACCGCCTGCTTTTTTTACGGTAAAACCGCGTTTTGTTAATTCACTGACCAGCAGATCGCGCTGATCCCCCTGAATTTCAACCACACCATCTTTTAACGCACCGCCCACGCCGCATTTCTTTTTCAGCTCTTTGGCCAGTGTTTTTAATTCAGCACCCGCCAGAGGAATTCCGCTGACCAGGGTTACAACTTTGCCGCCCCGGCCTTTGCTTTCACGGCTGACACGCACAATGCCATCGCCCTGAGGTGCTTCAGGCCCATGACAGGTGCATTCAGTAATGGGGTTACCACACTCGGGACAGGCGCGGCCAAATTCTGTGGAATAGACCAGTCCACCGGATGAAGATTTCTTTGCCATGTTAGATCATTCTGATGTCGGAAATATTGCGGATTTGTGGAACAGCGGATTTCAATATCCGCCATAGCAGACCGCTGTTCAGGCAGCAGTGACAGGGAAACGCAGAGTGACCGTGGTGCCTTTGCCCAGTTCACTTTCGATTTCCAGTTCACCACCGTGGTTGTGCATTATGTTATAGGCAACGGTGAGGCCAAGACCAGTCCCTTCGCCGATTTCTTTGCGGGTGAAGAAAGGATTCACCGCGCATTTAAGATCCTCTTCGCTCATGCCGGTTCCGCTGTCTTTGATCATAACGGAGACATATTTTTTCTGCAGTTCCCCAGCGACTTCAATGGTGCCACCGGATGGCATAGCGTCGGACGCGTTATGCAGAATGTGGCGGAAGACCAGGCGTATCTGATCAACGCTGCAACTGACCGCCGGCAGCTGTTTTAGCAGCTGATACACTTTAACCGTCTCGCTTTTATCCAGTTCCAGCTCGCGCACAGCTTCAGACACCAGATTATCCAGTGAGACATTTTCTTTGCGCATTTCACTGCTGTCAGCAAAGGTGCGCAGATCACTGACGATATTGCGCACCCGCTCCAGGCTTAAGCGCGACGTGCGCACCAGATCCGGCGCATCGCTGCGGACAAAGTCCAGATCAATACTGGTGCGCAGGGATTCCAGTGCCAACACCATAGCTTTATCGGCGATCTGATGTTCTGCCGACTGATACTGATCTGCCAGATGAATAAGCTCGGACAGGTATTCACTGAGCGTGGCGATATTGGAGTACACCACCGCAATCGGGTTATTGATTTCATGGGCCATACCTGCGGCCAGATGGCCCATGGAGGCCATACGCTGCGCCTGCAGCAACAGATCCTGAGTACGCTGTAATTCATCCAGACTGCTCTGCAGCTGACTGTTGGTGTCGTGCAGTGCCTGAGTACGGGCCCGAACTTTTTCTTCCAACTGTTCATTCAGCTGGCGTACGGTTTTTTCTGCAGAATGACGCTGCACAACTTCTTTCTGCATGGCGGTCAGCAGCGCATTCATCTTACTGACCAGATCATCCAGTTCGGAATCACGCAGACTGCTTTCCACCGACAGGCTGTACTGCTGTGGTTTATTCGGATCAATTTCCATCAGGCGGGTCATCAGACGGGTCAGCGGCCGCGTCAGACGCAGACGGAAAACCCAGATAAGTACGCCCGCCAGCACCACATTACGCAGTACATCGAGCAACAGGGTCAGCATCGCCCGCTGTTCAAAACCCTGACGGGTCAGACGCAGATCAATCCAGATCTGTAATTGCCCGATCTGCTTTTCTTCCGGGCTGTAGATCGCCGGCTCCTTAAGCGTCACGCTCTGCATCTGATAATACTGGGCGTCAGTACTCTGATTCAGCTTGGCTTCACCCAATCCGGCACGGGCTTCAAAATTGGTTTCCTGCTCATGAATTCTCGCGGCAACCACCGCCGGGTTGAGCAACAGGCTCTCGAGAATGGCCTGCATGGCGCGCTTGTCATAGTTGTAGAGAGACAGGGCCGCCGGTGAACTCTGACGTTCAAGCAGTTCGGCGGTGTTATTGAGATAGCGCTGACTTTCGCCACGATAGTCGACGCCAATCTGCACAGCACTGAACAGTACGCCAAACAGGATACTGAAGATCAGTACATAAATTGTCAGCTTACTTTCGATGGATGATAGCCGGGTAGCCACAACAACTCCTCAGTGCCTGTATCATTGCCTGCACAAGCGTGCATACAGCAGTATAGACGAGAAGTCGCTGTGACCATAAAGGAAAGCGTATCGTTCAGCGTTGTTTCAGCGGCAGGGAGCTGCGGTCGATGACTTTACGCATAACGAAGCTGGAATGTACGCCGGTCACACCCTCAATACGGGTCAGAGTGCCGAGCAGAAACTGCTGAAAGGCGTTCATATCGCGCACGATGATCTTGAGTACGTAGTCTGCGGCCTGACCTGTGATCAGGTAGCACTCCAGTACTTCGGCACAGGCCGCGACCTGGCGCTCAAAGTTCTCAAAACGCTCCGGCGTGTGGCGGTCCATGCTTATGGAAATCAACGCCAGCAGATCCAGCCCCAGCAGCCCGGCATTCAGATGCGCACGGTAGCCTTCGATCAGGCCGCTGTCTTCCAGCGCTTTGACCCGGCGGGAGCATGGCGATGGTGACAACCCTACTTTATCTGCCAGCTCCAGATTACTGAGACTGCCATTTTCCTGCAGCAACTCAAGAATATGGAGATCAATTCGATCAAGTTTGGGTAAATCGGTACTCACTGCGCCTCTCCGGGTGAATTCCCTGATAGACATATCAGGTCAATAATTATAATTGGCATAAATCGCCTCTTTCCGACACTTATTTGAAATTATGTGCCACAAAGCAGGGGAAATAATAGCAAGTTTGCAATCATTCCCGCTAATGGTACGCATATACTGTGCATATACTGTTAACCAGTTCAGCTTTCTATCCGAAAGTCGTTTCCTGACGTTGTTTGAGGAAACGGGAACACGCCAGAGACAGCACTTCACAAGAGCGCAGAGGCACACCGGAAACACAGATCCGGCTTAAACAGTAACAATATAATCCGACTTAACGCAGAAAACTGGCAGGAAACACCATGATTACGCCGAACAATGCACGTTTTGACCATCGCAAGTATCGCCCTTTCCCGGCGATCAAAAAAACTGACCGCCGCTGGCCGGATCAGTCTCTGACAGCAGCACCGCACTGGTGTTCTGTAGACCTGCGTGATGGCAACCAGGCACTGATCGAACCTATGTCCGTGGCGCAGAAGCAACGCATGTGGGGCCTGCTGGTGAAAATGGGCTTTAAGGAAATCGAAGTGGGCTTCCCGGCCGCATCACAGCCGGATTTCGACTTCGTACGCTGGTTGATTGAAGACAATCAGATTCCGGACGACGTAACCATTCAGGTGCTGGTTCAGGCCCGTGACGAGTTGATTGAACGCACCTATGAATCCCTGATCGGCGCGCGCCGGGCGATTGTGCACGTGTACAACTCCACCTCTCCGGTGCAGCGTGAAAAAGTCTTCGGGCTGGAGAAACAGGGCATCATTGATATTGCCGTAAAAGGTGCACGCAAAGTACAGAGCGAAGCCGGTAAGTATCCACAGACCGAATGGGTATTTCAGTATTCTCCGGAAAGCTTCTCCGGCACAGAAACGGATTTTGCCGTGGAAGTCTGTAACGCCGTGATTGATGTCTGGCAGCCAACGGTGGATAACAAAGCCATTATTAATCTGCCTGCAACCGTTGAAAGCGCCATGCCGAACGTGTTTGCCGATCAGGTGGAGTGGTTCTGTGACCATGTGAATCAGCGAGAGGCCGTGACCATCTCGATCCACACGCACAACGACCGTGGCTGTGGTGTTGCCGCGGCAGAAATGGCCTTATTGGCTGGCGCCGACCGTATTGAAGGCACCCTGCTCGGTAACGGTGAACGCACAGGCAATATGGACATCGTCACCATGGCGATGAACATGTACAGCCAGGGCATTGATCCGCAGCTGGATATTTCCATCGCTGACGACATCATCGCCACCGTGGAAGCCTGTACCAACATCAAGACACATCCGCGCCATCCATGGGTCGGCGAGCTGGTATATACCGCGTTTTCCGGCAGCCACCAGGATGCTATCCGTAAGTGTCTGTCGCAACAGCAGGATGATGAAGCATGGGATGTTGCTTACCTGCCGATTGATCCTCAGGATCTCGGCCGCAACTACCAGTCGGTGATCCGGGTGAACAGCCAGTCCGGTAAAGGTGGCGCCAGCTATCTGTTGGAACAGGCCATGGGCATCACCCTGCCGCGCTGGATGCAGATTGAACTGGCTCAGCCAATTCAGCAGGCCAGTGAGATGAGCGCCGGCGAGCTGGATACCGCTGACATTGTTAAAGTATTCCGCAACGAGTTTATGCCTACCACAGGGCACTACTCATTGGCCGGTTACCAGGTCGATAAGCAGGGCGGTGAATATCACATTCAGGCGTCCATTAACGACGGTGAACAAATGTTACTGATCCATGGCCATGGTACCGGAGCCATCAGCGCTTTTGCTGATGCCATGCACAAGGCAACCGGTACGGATATTCAGGTCGTGCAGTTTGATGAGCAGGCCCTGGGTGAAGGCTCAGACGCCAGTGCCATGGCCTTTATTCAGGCCAATATCCGCGGCCAGCGCTTTACTGCAGCGGCCCAGGATACCGACACTCTGTCAGCTGGATTAAGTGCCATTCTCATCACCGTTAACAAGGCCATGATTGACAGCTATGCGGTTGCATGAAGAAACAAAATAACCCGGGCGCAGGTTTCTGTGCTCTGGTAACCTGAATATCTGTTCAGTAAGACACGGTCTCCTGCGGGAGACCGTTTTTGTCTTTCAGGCTGTCTTACTGAACAGACCGTCCAGACGTTTTTTCACAGGCGTTGATGCCGGATTGTCTGTACAGGCTAAACTCTACAGGCTCAGCAAAAATTCAGCTGAAAGTTCAGGTTTATCGTGCAGGGGGAATGCTATGAACATGCTGTCGGTACGTATTAATGAGCAACAGGTACGTCTGGTGTTACGGAATAATCAGATCGCCCGAGCCATCGCCGATATTGTGCCTTTTAAAGCCCGGGTCAGACGCTGGGGCGACACCCTGATGTTTGACTGCCCTCTGCCGGTGATTCCGCAAACCAATATTGGTGAAACCGAACTGTCTCCCGGTGACGTCGCCTTCTGGAGTGATGGCAGCAGCATTATTATGGGCTTTGGGCCAACGCCATTATCCAGTGGCCGGGAGATACGTCTGGCGCATCCCAGCACCGTCTGGGCAGATGCTCTGGATGATCTGGCAGCCTTTGCCGATATCCGCACCGGCTGTGAAGTGGAAGTCGATCTCGAAACAGACCTGAAACACTCGCCGGTTAAAACCGCCAGCGGCCAATAGCCGCTGGTTTCACTTCTCCCCCTTCAGCACTGCCAGGTGGTTTCTTCGCCATTTTCCTGAATATAAGTCACCCGTGCGGTTTTAAAATTCAGGTCAACGAACAGTTCTGCGTACGATTCTCCGTGACGCCAGCCCAGACAGACACAGTCATCACCGGACGATTTCAGTTCAAAATGCCCTTCAAACGCCGGGTAATTATTACGAAAGCACATTAATTCCAGCTGACGCTGCACTACGTCTTTTTTCATCGCGTCTGCAACTTCATCCAGACTGTAAAAGTGCCGGTTAATATCCCGCGCCTCGCCGGTTAAATCACTCAGGTCGTAATCGTTTTCACCGCCGAGCAGGCCGACGTAATACACCTGGGGAATTCCCGGCGCAAAAAACTGAATGGCCCGGGCGCAGATGTAGGCATCATCGTTCTGCATCATGGCATCGTAAAAGGTACAGGTGAGCTGATAAATCGCACCCACACTGTGCGGGTTTAATGCAGAGCGACGCAGAATCGGATCGGCACTGCGGTCATTCAGATTTCCCACCAGCCCGGCAATTTCTGTCTCCGGCAAGACACCTTCCACATCCGGAATACAGATACCATCGTGGGTATCCAGCACAGTAATCATGTTGCGCGGACACATGCGCAGCCAGTCTTTTAAATAGCGGGAATTATTCGACAGCATGCAGTGCAGCATTAATGGTGGCAGCGCAAAGCCATAGCAATACATATGACGGCGACTGATGGCGTACTGAAAACTGGTGTGATCGTGTACTTCCGGCAGCACTTCTGCACCCTGCGACTGTGCCAGTTCATTAAACCAGTCGAGATGACGATAGACATCCGGTTCCACCAGAAAACAGCTGGTACCGATCTCTTTGGTGAGATAACCAAAAGCATCAAGGCGGAATAACTTCACGCCAATGCCGGTTAAAAACGTCATGTATTTAGCCATTAATTCGCGCGCGGCATTCTTGGTGATGTAATTCAGATCCACCTGATGCTCGGTAAAGGTACACCATACCCGGCTGGTCGTACCGTCGGCGAATGTCACTTCACGGAAGGGTTCTTTCTCTTTACGGATATGAATCTTCGCCAGATCATCGTGACTGATGGGCTCCATTTCATCCACATGCACAAATAAATCAGCGTATTGCGAAGAAAAGCCGTTCTGCAGAAAATCTTTAAATTCTTCAGAGTCATCAGAAATATGATTGATCACCAGATCAACACACAAATCGTAATCCGCCGCCAGGGCTGATACATCATCCCACTGACCAAAGGCCGGATCGACTTCAAGGTGCGTCAGTGGTGAAAAACCGCTGTCAGCATTGGATGGATAAAAAGGCAGCAGATGGACTCCGCTGATGGCATCAGGAAAGTGCTCTTTCAGCACCTCATGAAGATCGTGAATGTTATCGCCCATACGGTTGGGATAACAGATCAGGTGAACACCTCTGGATAATGACATGCCAGTCTCCGCGGGTTTTTGAATGAGTGCGTTTTTACCTTAACGTCTGTGTTGAGAAGTGCAAACCCGGGGCAGAGTTCCGGCTGATTTTGCGCTAATTAAAGCTTAATGGCAGCAATGACCATGCATCAGCGGATTGCAGAAACAAAAAAGCCGCACAATGAAGGCGGCTTTTTAACAGCATTGTCTGGCGCGTTATTAACGAGAGTGGTCAATAAAGTCGTCAACCATGCCCTGCTCTTCGTGCAGATCATTAACCGGATCCGCATGCGGCAGAATCAGGTTCAGCAGAATCGCTACCGGCGCGCACAGACTCACCCCTTTGAGATCCCAGCCGCCGCCGCCGATGGCCATACCACCGATACCGAACACCAGCGTCGTGGCAACAATCACCAGGTTACGCTGAGCGCTCAGATCCACTTTACCCTTCACGATGATGTTCATACCAACGCAGGCAATGGAACCGAACAGCAACACCATAATGCCGCCCATGACCGGCGCCGGAATGGTCTGCAGAATGCCACCGATTTTAGCGATAAAGGCCAGTGCGATAGCAAATACTGCCGCCCAGGTCATAACCACCGGATTGAAAGCACGGGTCAGCATGACGGCACCAGTAACTTCTGAATAGGTGGTATTTGGCGGACCACCAAACAGAGAAGCCGCAGACGTTGCCAGACCGTCACCCAGCAGCGTGCGGTGCAGACCCGGCTTCTGTACGTAGTTTTTACCGGTCACACTGCCGATGGCCAGTACATCTCCAACGTGTTCAATAGCCGGAGCAATAGCCACCGGAATCATAAACAGGATGGCAGCCAGGCTGAATTCCGGCATCACAAATGCCGGGAAGGTGATCCAGTCACTGTCAGTAACTTTGCTGTAATCCACCATGCCCATGGCCGCTGCGACGGCATAACCAACCGCAACACCGGACAGAATCGGAACCAGACGGAAGATACCTTTACCCAGTGTCGCCACCAGCAGCGTGGTAATCAGTGCTGGCATAGAAACCATCAGCGCATCAGCATAAGGAAAGAGCTCAACAGAGCCATCACCGGCTTTCCCCATCGCCATATTCACCGCCACAGGCGCCAGACCCAGGCCAATCACCATAATGATAGGACCGGTTACCACTGGCGGCAGTAAACGGTGCAGGAAGCCCGGACCACGCAGCGCAACTGCAGCTGACAGCGCCACATACACCAGACCAGCACAGAACAGCGCGCCCATGGTGGCCGGAGTGCCCCAGGTCTGGGTGCTGTAAATAATCGGTGCGATAAAAGCAAAAGACGATGCCAGAAAAACCGGCATAGAACGTTTGGTGGTTAACTGAAAAATCAGTGTGCCCAGACCCGCAGTAAACAGAGCAACGCTGGGGTCGAGACCAGTCAGCAGAGGCACCAGAACCAGTGACCCGAAAGCCACAAATAACATCTGACCGCCGGACAGAATTGTCCGCCAGCCCATAGACGAATCAGAATTCGTTTGCATTCAAAAATTTTCCCGCAAGACTATTACCAAGGGTTTTACCCAGTACCAAGGGTTTTACTTAGTACCAAGGGTTTTACTTAGTACTAAGGGTTTTACTTAGTACCAAAGATTTTATCGCCGGCGTCGCCCAGACCCGGGATGATGTAACCCTGTTCATTCAGGTGGCTATCAACAGACGCCGTGTAAATATCAACGTCCGGATGCGCATCCTGAACTTTTTTGATGCCTTCCGGTGCCGCTACCAGAACCAGCGCACGAATGCTGGTACAGCCGTGTTTCTTCAGCAGATCAATGGTCGCCACCATAGAACCGCCAGTGGCCAGCATAGGGTCAACAATCAGCGCCATACGCTGATCAATATCACCAGCCAGTTTGTCGAAGTAGCTGACAGGCTCCAGGGATTCTTCATCACGGTACAGGCCAACCACACTGATTTTTGCGCTTGGAATGAGTTCCAGCACACCATCCAGCATGCCCAGACCGGCGCGAAGAATCGGCACAACAGTGATTTTCTTACCGCGGATACGCTGACAGGTTACCGGGCCACACCAGCCATCCTGCGTGTAATCTTCCAGATCCAGATCTTTGGTTGCTTCGTAAGTCAGCAGGTTGCCAACCTCGCCCGCCAGTTGGCGGAAGCCGCGGGTACTCATCCCTTTGTTACGCATTAAACCGATTTTATGGCGGACCAGGGGATGAATTATTTCGTGAACGCTCATATTAGCCTCTGTTTCTAAGGTACAATAGTGCACATAATTTTCTCACAGAGCGGCCCCTGCTGGCAGCAGAATTTTAACCAGCTGGTCAATTTTTACTGCACTTTCAGACAATCTGAACGACAATGCCCGCCGCTCAATACTCACCGACACAGGATCATCAACGGAGACTCCGATGCCCCGCGCCTGCGCCCGACACATTCTGGTAAAAACCCGTGAACAGGCTGAAGACCTGAAAAAGCAGCTGGATGGCGGCGCAGACTTCAGCAAGCTGGCGCAGAAATATTCCCAGTGTCCGAGCAAAAAGAACGGCGGCAGCCTTGGCGAGTTCAACAAAGGCGATATGGTGAAAGCCTTTGATGACGTGGTATTCAAAGGCCCGTTACTCAAAGTTCAGGGGCCGGTAAAAACCCGCTTTGGCTGGCACCTTATTGAAACCATTTACCGCAACTGACAGAATGTGTTTTATCAATAACTGATCACCGCATTCAGTTAAACATCGCTTAGCCGGTGAGTAAGACAAGCCTCTGAGTAAGACATAGCACTGACTAAATGCGGCTTAACAGACACTGACAACATAAGGTCATGGAATGACACGTATCCCGCTGAAGGAACAGCGTGCGCTTAAACGCAAGCACGCCATCAACAACATATTCCCCTCCGCCATTATCTTTCTGATTGGTCTGATCCCCGGCTTTCTGGCCATTATCTGTTCAGGTGCAGCAGTTACTGCTGCCGGACAAAAAGAATTCGACACCATGCTGCTGACAGTGGCCGGCGCGGGCGCTCTTGGCTATGCCGCCTTTTTCTTCTTTCGCTTAGGTATAGAAGGATTTATCAACAGCACGGAGTATTACTACGAATCGGAACTAAGCCGCAAATACGGTCGCTATATCGAGGCAGAAGTCACCGAAGTCAGTATTGAGCAACGGGAAGAGTTCAGCGGCCCGAAGAACAACAGAAAAGTCTGTGAGATATTCACCGACCTGTATATTTCTACCGACTATGACGGTAAAACCCGCACCGTTATGCATGAGTTCAAAGATGATGATGGCCGGCTGGCCGAACGTCTGAAGCCTGGTATGACGGTCTCCATGCGGGTGGTACCCGGTATGCCGGAAACCCTGCGCATCGCACCGCGCAGATTGGTCCGGCAGCTGGAAGCGCTGCAGTGATCAGACACTGATAGCGGCTGCGGGCTGTGCTATTATGCGGCTTTACATCCCCTCCTGCTTTCAATCGAGAATCCCATGACCGAACCCGGACACTATTACACCCTGACCGTGACTGATGAACTGCCTCAGGGACTGTATCTGGAAGACGAAGAAGGCACCCGCATTCTCCTGCCACGCAAACAGATTCCGGCCGATACCGCTATTGGCGATCAGATTCCGGTGTTTGTGTATCTGGATTCCGAAGATCGTCTGATCGCCACGACGCAGCGCCCACGCGGTCAGGTGGGCGAAGTGGTATGGCTGGAAGCCGTGGATGTTAACAACACCGGGGCATTCCTCGACTGGGGTCTGGCGAAAGATCTGTTCGTGCCTTTTGCCGAGCAGAAGCAACGCATGGAAGCCGGCAAGCAATACGCCGTTTACATCACCCTGGATAACACCGGCCGTCTGATCGGCAGCACACGCTTAAACCGCTTTATTAAAGATGAAGTGAAAAGCGCCTGGGGCGGAGTGGAAGACGCCTACGACACAGGTAACGCGGTAAAAATGCTGATCGCCCAGCGCACTGACCTGGGCTACAAAGCCGTCGTCGATAACAAATACTGGGGCGTTCTTTATAACGACGACATCCGCAAACCTATCCGTGTTGGTCAGCGCATGCTGGGCTATGTTAAGCGCCTGCGTGAAGACATGCGTCTCGACCTGATGCTGGAACCAGCAGGTCACGGCAAAGCCGACCCACTGGCGAAGCGTATTCTGAAAAAACTGGAAGAAGGTAACGGTGTACTGGGCCTCAGTGACCGTTCGCCATCGGATTTAATCGAACTGCATTTCGGCGTCAGCAAACGTACGTTCAAAATGGCCATCGGCAAGCTGTTTAAAGAACGCAAAATCATGATTGAAGACGATCAGATTCGTCTCGCCAGTGCCGAAGACAGCAAATCGACCCGTGCATCGCGCACAGCGGCAGAGCCGGAAAAGAAAACCCAGACCAATAAGAAATCCTCAGCTAAAAACGCCAGGCATCAGGATGCCGCTGCCAGCGGCGAAAAGACGGCAAAAAACAGTAGCGCGAAAAAGGTCTACCGTAATCCGAAGGCCAAAACCGGCAAGACCTTAGGCCTGAAGAAGTAACGACTACCCGGGCAGTAACTATTGCCCGGGTAATAACCAGCGCCCGGAAGTAACCACGTCTAGAAAGACGATCCCGGCTGAGTCAGAAACTCCGTTTCCTCAGCCGTGGATTCCCGCCCGAGAATTTTATTGCGATGTGGATAGCGGCCAAAACGCTGCAGAATAGCCAGATGCTTATGCTCTGACGCCAGATTCGCCTCCAGTCCAGGCTGAGCAAACAACGTAAGCGCCTGTTTATGAGCGTCCAAAGATTCACTGTGCATAAACGGCATATACATAAACGCCCGTTGCTGAACCGGCAGCGGCTGATCAGCGCCCTTCTCCACCGCTTCACGAGCCAATAGCAGCGCCATCTCATCGCAGGCAAAGGCCTGCGGCTTCTCTCGGAAGATATTGCGCGAAAACTGATCAAGCACGATGATTTCTGCCAGACGCCCTGATGGCGTTGTGCGCCAATGTTTCAGCGCGCCGTTATGTGCCTGCTGATGCACATGACCAAAACGCGTGGCAATCTG
Source organism: Thalassolituus sp. UBA6592 (assembly GCF_002433655.1). Lineage (NCBI taxonomy): Bacteria > Pseudomonadati > Pseudomonadota > Gammaproteobacteria > Oceanospirillales > Oceanospirillaceae > Thalassolituus > Thalassolituus sp. UBA6592. The sequence continues at coordinate 46,139 of NZ_DJIO01000082.1, forward strand.
CTGATCCAGTTGCGTATCTTTAACCCACCATTGTTTGGGCTTCAGTTCCGAGAACCAAAAATCCAGCACGTCCTGCGCGGAATCGCTCATCATATTTTCCTTTTATGTTCCCATGGAGACTGATCAGGCGCTGCCGACCGCTGGCAGCCAGCGCATAACAGAATCAGGCAAACAGCCTAAAAGCCAGCGCCGCGCTTTATGCCAGAACGCCGACAGTAATAACAGCGACGCCCCAATGATCAGACCCGTCAACGCCAGACCGTATTCAATATTGCCGTATTCCTGCATCACATTGGCGATGGAATAGATCACATAACCCAGCGCCGACACCATCAGTGCCCGACGGTCGATGGCAATCGATATCAGAGTAATCAGTGCGTACATCGCGACCACCAGCACCACAGGCGCCACTGACGCTTCCGCATTGACCAGCCCACTCCAGTAAAACACCGGATGAATCATTAACGGCGCGGCCAGTAAGTGCAGCCAGAACGCCACATCCGACTGATGACCAATACGCTGCTGATCACGGGAATCCCAGACCATGGCCAGCAGAAATACGCCGATACCGGCGCAGAAAACGTACACCAGCAGACCGTTCGCAGATAAATCCAGCACGCCACCGATCACAATCATCAGCGCCAGAATAACCGCTACGGTGCCGGCGGCGATGGTCACAGGCACACGAAAACGCAACCAGTGCAGACAGGCTCCGGTAAACACAACCACAGCCGCCAGCAACATCTGCCAGCTGTTATCACTGTCTACAATGCTGAGCATCATCGCGCTCAGGCCACCGATAAAGGTAAACAGCAGATAAATAGCCGGTAACGCCATGCGCCGGCGTAACACAAAAAACTCCGCCACAGCCCAGGATGCGACGGCCACCGCCAGATAGCGCACCGCATCTCCGGCACCGCCCAAAAGCCATGACACAGACAACAGCAATACCGTGCAGGCAATCACCACGAAGACATCATTAAAGCTGGTGATCAGGCGGAAGTTTTCTTCATCCACGGCGACCGAGTCGCGCCGCTCATTCATCAGCCGCCGGAAGTCAGCAACCGCCTCAGCACTGAACACGCCCTGTTCTGTGGCGTAAGTCAGATCGTCATCCGTATACATAGGTGTCCTGTTTCTGTTAACCCGTTGTTATTAAAAGTGATCGTATAAGCCTGTCGGAATTCTGGCCATCCTCTGAGCTTTCCTCTCAGACACCCTTTGACCTGTGCATTAAAGGTCAGGTTCAGCTCTGTGGTTATTTTCCTGACCAGTATGTCATGAGTATCGTCTTCAGCAGCTGAAACAAGTATTATCGCCTTCTTTTTAATATCTGACCGGCGCCCCGGTGCCACTCAGGAGCTCTCTGTTATGCCAAAAGCCAGTGAAATCAAAAAGAACGCTGCGATCGAATACAACGGCAGCGTGTACTTCGTAAAAGATATTGAACGTTCCGTACCACAGGGCCGTGCTGGCGGCAGCCTGTACCGTATGCGTATGTACGACGTAGTAAGCGGCCACAAAGTCGACGAGACCTTCAAGGACTCTGAAATGCTGACCCTGGCCGATCTGGTGAAGCGTCCATCCATGTTCTCTTACGCCGATGGCGACGAGTACATTTTCATGGACAACGAAGACTACACCCCATACCACCTGAACAAAGACTCTATCGCTGAAGAAGTGCTGTTTATCAACGAACAGACTGAAGGCGTACAGGTGATTCTGATCGACGGTGCCCCGGTGGGTCTGGATCTGCCCTTAGTAGTAGAGCTGGAAATCACTGACACCGAACCTTCCGTAAAAGGTAACTCAGCCACTGCCCGTACCAAGCCTGCCACCATGAGCACAGGTCTGGTTGTACAGGTGCCTGAGCATATCTCTACCGGTGATGTTGTGCGTATCAACATCGAGGAACGTCGTTTTCTCGGCCGCGCCGGTAAATAAGCGCGAAGTAAGCACTTAGTGCACGATCAAAAAAAGCGCCTGTGGGCGCTTTTTTTATAGCTGCGTGAGGCATGCACTTCAGTACATCAGCGCCGTCACCGCCGTGGCAAAGCCACACACAGCCCCCACGCTGTTGGACCAGAACAGCGGCCAGTCGCGGTCGCGCTTCAGATACGAATACGCCATCCAGGCGAAGCAGTTGACCGTGGTCGCCAGCGGCAGAATCACCGAACCCGGCTGGCCATTCAGATTCAGGCGGATCTGGTCGATGTAGGATGAGAACATCAGAATGCCCATTACAGAGGCAAACCAGCCGAGGCGGTTGATCAGTTTTTCATAGTGCTCTTGCGTGGCAGCAGCTGTTGTCATGGAACTCTCCGTTACTGGGCTGGTTTAAAAGGCATGCGCTTAAGGCTCGTTGCCCTGAGCGATGCGGGTCAGCCACTGATTTAAATACAGACGGCAGGGGCTATGTATTCAAAAAACCAACGGATTTGTTCAGGAAATATGATGGTAAAACTGACGGACCTGCCAGACTGCCCGGGTGTTCGTTTTTTCGCCGCAAAATCCGTATAATCGCCGCCATTCAACTATCCACAAACACCAGTTTCAGGACTCCTCTGTGATCTCCACCGCTAATATCACCATGCAGTTCGGTGCCAAGCCGCTGTTCGAAAACATCTCCGTCAAATTCGGGGAAGGTAACCGCTACGGCCTGATCGGCGCCAACGGCTGTGGTAAGTCCACATTCATGAAGATCCTCGACGGTACGCTGGAGCCTACCGCAGGTAACGTCAGCGTCACCCCGAATGAACGTCTGGGTAAGCTGAACCAGGATCAGTTCGCCTTTGAAGAATTCACCGTGCTCGACACTGTGATGATGGGCAACAAAGAGATGTGGGCTGTTAAAGAAGAGCGTGATGCGATTTACGCCAACCTGGAAGCCACCGAAGACGACTATATGCGCGCCGCCGAGCTGGAAGGTGAGTTCGCTGAAATGGGCGGCTATACCGCTGAATCCCGTGCCGGTGAACTGCTGCTCGGTGCCGGTATTGATTCAGAACTGCACAACGGCCCGATGAGCGAAGTGGCTCCGGGCTGGAAACTGCGGGTGCTGCTGGCACAGGCACTGTTCTCTAACCCGGACATCCTGCTGCTCGACGAACCAACCAACAACCTGGATATCAACACCATCCGTTGGCTGGAAGGCATTCTGAACAACATGAAGTGTACGATGATCATCATCTCCCACGACCGTCACTTCCTGAACGCTGTATGTACGCACATGGCCGACATCGACTATGGCGACATCAAAATCTATCCGGGCAACTATGACGACTTTATGATCGCCTCGACCGCTGCCCGTGAACGTCTGCAGTCCGAAAACGCCAAGAAGAAAGCCCAGATTGCTGAACTGCAGCAGTTCGTTTCGCGCTTCTCGGCCAACGCCTCCAAATCCAAGCAGGCCACCAGCCGTGCCAAGCAGATTGATAAAATCAAACTGGATGACATCAAGCCGTCCAGCCGTCAGAACCCGTTTATCCGCTTTAATCAGGAAAAGAAACTGCACCGTCTGGCGCTGGAAGTCGAAGGCCTGAGCCACGCTTATGAAGGCGAAGAAGCGTTGTTCAAAAACACCAACCTGCTGGTTGAAGCCGGAGAAAAGATCGCGGTAATCGGTGCTAACGGCGTGGGTAAAACCACCTTCCTGAAGTGTCTGGTTAACGACATCACACCAAGCGGTGGCGAGATAAAATGGGCAGAGAATGCCAACATCGGTTACTACGCTCAGGACCACGAATACGAATTCGCCAAAGACCTGAATCTGTTCGAGTGGATGGAGCAGTGGAAAACCGAGAAACACGATGATCAGATCGTACGCGGTACTCTGGGTCGTCTGTTGTTCAATCAGGACGATATCAAGAAGAAAGTGAAAGTCTGCTCCGGTGGTGAAAAAGGCCGTCTGCTGTTCGGTAAATTAATGATGGCGGATCACAACGTACTGATTATGGACGAACCGACCAACCACATGGATATGGAATCCATTGAGTCGCTGAACATGGCACTGGAAATGTACGAAGGTACGCTGGTATTTGTGTCTCACGACCGTGAATTTGTATCCTCTCTGGCAACCCGTATTCTGGAAATCCGCGATAACCAGATCGTCGACTTCCACGGTACTTATGATGAGTACCTGCGCTCCCAGGGCGTTGAATAAATAATGCTTTTATAAGCAATAATTTATTCATAAGGCGTTGAGCAAAACCATTAAAAAAACCGGGACGATTGTTCCGGTTTTTTTATGGAAAACCCTGCCACGGACAACTGGTCATAAAGTCTGATAAATGGACATGATGAGCCATTTTACATCTGTTATTATCCGCTGCGAAAATTGCACTAGCTGCTAGTGATCGTGACATCTCCGGTAAAATTCACTACGCATTCCTTCCAGACTGGCACAGCTGTTTATAAATATCCCATAGCAGTGAAACCGGAGTCTGCGTGGTCAACCTGCGATCCCTGTCACACAGATCAATGCTCACCTGAAATATTGCCGGATACGACCTTTAACGCCACTGGTCGCGTGTTATATTCCGACATACCGCGTCCGTTTGCGGCAAAAACTGTGGAGAAACCATGCGTCGAATTACCCGCGAAGAATACCCGATCGATACCCTTCATCGTATCGTTAACGGCGTAACCTTCTTCAAAGATCTGATCCAGACAGATCCCACTCAGTTTGAATTACTGATGAGTGTGACTCAGTTTGTGACTGCAGATGAAAATGAAATTGTTTTGCATCGCGGGGAAGATGCCAACGTACTCTATTTCCTGCTCAAAGGTCAGCTGGCGGTGATGTCAGACGACAATGATCAGGACATCATCAACACGGTGAACCCGGGCGAAATGTTCGGCGTGATGGCCATGGTGATGAAATCAAAACGCTCCGCTTCGATCAAAGTGGGCGGCCGCAGCGCTTTGCTGGCAGGCATTGATTATCAGCACTTTAACGATCTGCATGACTTTACCCTGTTCAGCCTGAGTACCAAGATCAGCTTCTTCAGGATGCTCAGCAACCACATCCGCTGGACACTGGAACAGAACAAAATGCAGGTTCCGGATCACCCGCTGGTTGCCCGCCTGCGCAAACTGCCACTGTACTCCGGTGAAAAAAACACCCCGCAAGAACTGGAATTCCTGTTCGAACAGGCACACATTCAGGCAGACCTGCTGTGTGAATGGAACGAATCCCTGAACAGGGGCGGCAGCTGGCAGCAGTTCTGACCAGACCTCTGCCCGACTGACTCCGCCGCGGAGTCAGTCTTCAGCTGCTTATCACCGCATTCCGCATCACCCCGTTAAACGTCAGTCGTCACAGCCGCGTGGCGCGACGCTGTCATCCAGATCCAGCGGTAACACCAGCGTACTGAACTCAGAGCCCGCCATCTCATTGCACAGCAATGCCAGACCCGATGTGCTCTGATATTCACTGGCATACTCTGCCTGCAGTACGGCCTTACCGGCGGCAACAAAGGGATCGAGCAGATCGCATTCATCGTATTGCGCACACTGCTCGTTCACTGCGAAATCGAAATAATCCACCAGCTGAGTCACCTGATCCAGATCGTTTTTAAGAGCAACGGCCAGACCACGCGTATGAGCTTCGTTGGCAATAAAGCGGTTATAACTCAGCTGATCAGCAGCGCTTAATCCCACGCCAGTCTTCATAGGAACCGCCAGAGAAATAACAGATGACTTTGTGCCCGCCAGCCTGCAGATCAGCAATGACTGAGGCAGAATTGTCGAACAGGTCGATGTCATAAATTTCTGCACTGTAGCCGGTATTCAGATCGCCACTGAGCTGCCAGTACCAGCTCACACCCGGCGCCGGCTGATACCAGTCACCTCCACTCACAGGATCTGGGGCTGAGGTGTCCGGATCGTTCTGATTTGCATTGTCATTGTCCGGTCCTGAGCCGCCGCCAGAGCCACCTCCGCAAGCTGTCAGACCGGTAGCCGAAGCCGCGATAAAAAGTGTCAGCAGGCTGCGCCGCCACAGAGAAAAATGCGTCATTGAAATTCCTTAGTTTGTATCGTCCGCGAAGTTGAGCATAACCAATCAGACGCCGGAATCACCTGCCAGCGGCAATAAAGGCAATAAAAGCCGCACCAACGCACAGAAAAACAGTCTTTTGCGCAGATCACTGCTATGACTGCGGGCCACACAGCCCGTGCATCTGGCGCCATTTTTTCAACAATCTGACAATTTGCCGCACTTTTACTACTTTCTGAGCAACTGACTCAACTTTACAATGGAGCACCGGCCTGTTGCGGGTATTACTCACAACGGGCGTTCTTTTACTGAGCCTGCCTGCGGATACTTTAATAACATGCCCGATTTTCTGCCCTACGTCCTGATCGCCCTGGCCCTGCTGGGTCTCCTCGGAGTCATACTCGAAGAAGTCATTCACATTAATAAGGCACAGGTGGTGCTGTTTCTCGGTGCGCTGTCCTGGGTGCTGTTGTTTATGTTCAGCCCGAATGAAGAAACACATGCACTGGTGCGTGAAGGGCTGGATGAGAATATTGCGGAGATCGCCAGTCTCTGGCTGTTCCTGCTGGCAGCCATGACGTTCGTTGCTTACCTGAACAAAAAAGGTCTGATCGAAAGCCTGATTTACCGCTTTCTGCCGCAGCAGGTATCGGAACGGAAACTGCTGATCATGACCGGCCTGTTTGCTTTTGTCTTTTCATCGCTGGCCGACAACATTACCGCCACACTGATTTCTGTGGCACTGATTCTGTCGCTCAATCTGCCAGCTAAAAAGACCCTGCGTTTCGCTACGGTTGCGGTGTTTTCAGTCAACTCAGGTGGCGTTTCCATGATTACCGGTGACGTTACCACGCTGATGATTTTCCTTGATGGCAAGGTGACCATCACCAATCTGCTGTTCCTTTCCGTTCCCGCCCTGTGCGCTGTATTGCTGCTGGCCTTTATGCTGTCCCTGCCGTTAAAAGATGTGGCCGTGATCAATCACAAAAAGAACGACCTTGCCCGTGTCGATCTGGTGATTGGTGCTGTCTTTATGCTGACCATTCTGTCCACCATCGGTGGTAACGTGCTGTTTGATATTCCGCCAGTGCTGTCTTTCTTAACCGGTATGTCGGTGATGTTTCTGGTGGCCCGCGCCTATGGCGAAGACACGGAAAATCATCCGATTCTGAATTACATCCGTCAGATTGAGTTTGATACTCTGCTGTTCTTCCTCGGTATTCTGCTGATCGTTGGCTCGCTAAAAGAAATTCACGCGCTGAAAAGCTTTGTCAGCCTGTACGAAATCATGCCGGCCTGGGCCGCCAACTACCTGATGGGGCTGCTGTCGTCTGTGATTGATAACGTGCCTTTGACCGCCGCTCTGCTGAAAGCTGACGTGACCATGAGTCTGCAGGAATGGATGGCGCTGACCTACGCTGTGGGTGTGGGTGGTTCACTGCTGATTATCGGCTCATCTGCCGGTATTGTGGCAATGAGCAAAATCAACGAGCTGACCTTCGGCAGTTATCTGAAATTTCTGCTGGCGCTGTTGATTGCCTACACCTTTGGCTACAGCTCTACCCTGCTGCTTGGTCAGATCATCAACTGAGCCTGCCAGGACTACTGCAGCTGCAGTCTCTTCTCTTCCTGCTCAGCGGTACTGTTGGTAACGCTGATGCAGGGGTTCGATATAATCCCTGTGCTCCACCAGCCACTGCTGCATCGGCTGCGGCAGCTTATCCAATGCAGGCCATGGCACCGGATACGCCTTCGGCT
>NZ_DJIO01000156.1:0-29459 GCF_002433655.1 Thalassolituus sp. UBA6592
GAGCTGGGCGTGCGCCTGATCGGTCCTAACTGTCCGGGTGTTATCACTCCGGGAGAGTGTAAGATCGGTATTATGCCAGGTCACATTCACCTGCCAGGTAAAGTGGGCATCGTTTCCCGTTCCGGTACTCTGACTTACGAAGCGGTTAAGCAGACTACTGACTACGGTTTCGGCCAGTCTACCTGTGTTGGTATCGGTGGTGACCCGATCCCGGGTTCTAACTTCATCGACATTCTGGAAATGTTCCAGAACGACCCACAGACTGAAGCCATCGTAATGATCGGTGAAATCGGTGGTACTGCAGAAGATGAAGCTGCTGCTTATATCAAAGCAAACGTGACTAAGCCTGTTGTATCTTACATCGCAGGTGTTACCGCTCCGAAAGGTAAGCGTATGGGGCACGCTGGTGCAATTATCTCTGGCGGTAAAGGTACTGCGGACGAGAAATTCGCAGCTCTGGAAGACGCTGGTGTTAAAACCGTACGCTCTCTGGCGCAAATCGGTGAAGCACTGAAAGAAGTAACCGGCTGGTAAGATTAAGCCGCTTATTACTTTTTAAAAACCCGCTTCGGCGGGTTTTTTATTGCCTGAACATTATCCGCATTGTGTTTAATTGCCGCCCATCTGTCTGCGATTATGCAGTAAACTTTAGTTTTGTTTTACCTGTCAGGTTTTTATGCAGATAGTGAACATGAAAGACCGCCCGGACGCCTGTCGTTTATTGGCGCAGTGGCATTACGAAGAATGGAAAGAGCTGTATCCAACGGATACAGAGGAAACCTTTTACCGTGATTTGCAAAAGTCGCTGGGCGCGGACGACATTCCTTCCACCTGGCTGATGGTGGATGGAGAGACCATACTCGGCAGCTGCAGCATCATCGAAGACGATATGGAAAGCCGCCAGGATCTGACGCCCTGGCTGGCCAATGTGTTTGTTCATCCGGATTATCGCGGTCAGGGACTGGGCAGTAAGCTGGTTAACGCTGTTATGCAGAAAGCCCGTGATATTGGCTTACAGCGTTTTTATCTTTTCACTGAAGACCAAACAGCTTTATATCAGAAGCTCGGCTGGACGGTGCACGAAGAGATGCTTAACAACGGTATTCCGGTAACCATTATGCGTGTTGATTTCGCCTGAAGATTAAGGCTGTTGCAGCAGGGCGCTAAAAAAAGCCGGTACCTCGACACCTGCCGGGCCGTACTGATGTTCAGCAAAGGCGTCTTCCACATTGGAGGGTTCCAGATTGAGCTCAACCGTGTGGGCGCCGGCTTCACGTGCAACCTGAACAAACCCGGCCGCCGGATACACATGGCCGGAAGTGCCTATGCTGACGAACAGATCGCATTGATCCAGCGCTGCGTAAATCTCATCCATATATAGTGGCATTTCACCGAACCAGACAATATGCGGTCGCAGAGAATTCTGGTGGCAGCAGGGGCAGGGGGTGTCGTCAGAAATATCGTCGCTGAAGGTGATGACCTTACCGGAATTCAGACAGCGGGCTTTCAGCAGTTGACCATGCATATGTAATAGCTTCTGACTGCCGGCTCTTTCATGCAGGTCATCAACGTTTTGGGTAACCAGTAAAAATTCGCCGTCGAAATGTTGTTCAAACTCTGCCAGAGAAATATGGGCAGCGTTAGGTGTTACATCGTTTAACTGGCGCCGGCGATCGTTATAAAAACGTTGAACCAGCTCAGGGTTGCGGGCAAATGCTTCCGGTGTGGCTACATCTTCAACACGGTGGTTTTCCCACAAGCCATCGCCATCACGAAAGGTCTTTAAGCCGGATTCTGCAGAAATTCCGGCACCTGTCAGTACCACGATACGACGGAAAGAAGTCTTCATTCTTCACCTGTAAAATGATCAGAAAAGAAAGCACGGATTTCATCACTGCGCTGAATTGCATCAGTGTACCCAAGCTCAATCAGATCTTTACAGAATCCGTGAGAAAATAACAGATAGCTGAGGATACCTGAGCCACTCTGACTGGTATTGCCACTGCCGCCCAGTGCGATTCTCAGGGCTCTGGGTAATTCCTGAGCATGTATGCCGGCAATTTCATCCAGTGAACGGCTTGGGCTGATTTCCAGAAGCTCGATTTTTTTCAGCTCCATGGGTTCTTTCTTTTTCACCGAATCCGGAATTTTATCTATGGTGCGGTTGATACGCGTCAGTCGCTCGATATCGGTTTCCATACTATCGAGGAAGGCTGCATTTAACATGTGTCCCATCATTTTTGCCGGCGATGGGTAAAAGGCAGTGGAGCTGGACTTATGGATTTTATCCGCTGGCGCGCCAACACCTATGACCAGTATTTTTTCCGCGCCGAGATGCAGTGCCGGGCTCAGTGGCGCCAGCTGACGCACGGCACCATCAGCGTAATAATCGTCATGAATTTTGACCGCCGGAAATACCATTGGAATCGCAGATGATGCCATCAGGTGATCCAGGGTAATACGGCTGCGGGTACCGATGCGGCGCAGACGTTCCCAGTTATTGATACTGTAATGGCCCTGATAAAAGCTGATGGATTCTCCGCTTTCCAGACCCGAGCAGTTAACGGCGATTGCATGCAGGGCTCCATTATCAATGGCCGGCTGAATCTGGTCGAATTTAATGACTTCGCGTAATAATTCTTTAAGCGGTGTGTTGTCCAGTAATGACACGGTGTCGTTACGGTAGCGTTTGCCAATGACCAGACTGCGGATGAGCCGGCCCAGGGGACGACTGACGCCCATAAAATCGGTACGATAAATCTGGTCACAGCTGAAATGCATCCAGATCCGTTCCAGATGGCGGATACCTATGCGGTAATTTTCGGCATAACTGGCGAGCGCCACGCCGTTGATGGCGCCAGCAGACGTTCCGGAAATAATATCGAAGGGATTGTAATGGCCTTTGGGCAAAATATTGTGAATCGCTTTAAGCACGCCAACCTGATAGGCCGCCCGGGCACCACCGCCTGACAGAATCAGACCGGTTTTTTTGACATCCACTTTTTCACGTCCATTTTTTATACTCAATGGAAACCTCTGTACTGCTCAGGTCACTGCCTTTGATTTCAGTATAGTGCATAATGCTGCGGCCTAAGATACAGGAGATTGATCCATGTTCACCGGAATCGTACAGACTAAGTTACCTGTGGCACAGCTTGACCGACAGCAGGACCTGACAACCTTCACCTTTGATTTTTCTGACAGCCTGGTGGATGGCCTGAAAATTGGTGCATCGGTTGCCATTAACGGAACCTGTCTCACGGTACGCACCATCGACGCAAATCGCGTCAGCTTTGATGCTATCGCGCAAACGCTTAAAGTAACGAATCTGGGTGGTCTGGAGCAGGGTTCTGAAGCCAATATCGAACGTTCTGCGCGTTATGGCGACGAGATTGGTGGCCATGTATTGTCAGGGCATGTGATGGACACGGTTAAGGTGCTGGCGGTGGAAGACACCCCCAATAATCGCGTGGTGTGGATGGAGCGTCCGCAGCATCTGGCGCCATTTCTGCTCAATAAAGGCTTTGTCGCCCTGAATGGCTGTAGCCTGACCATTGCTGAATTAGAAGCCGAGCGCTTTTCCGTACACCTGATTCCTGAAACCCGCGAAGTGACGACGTTCGGCACAGTGAAGGCGGGTGACGCCATCAATCTGGAAGTCGATGCTCAGACTCAGGCGGTCGTCGAAACGGTAAAACGTCTGTTGACCGATCCTGATCTGTCTGGTCAGTTACTGCAGAAATAAGCGGCGGCTTACAGGCTCTGCAGATAGCGGATAATATCGGCGGATTCAAACATCCATTGCTCTTCGCCGTTATCATTTTCAATCAACAGGCAAGGCACGGTGGTACGCCCGGTGGCCTTGTGCTGTTGCTCACTGAAGGCGCGGTTCTGCAGTACATTACGTTTCTCAACGTCGACGTTAGCCTCAGGTAAAGATCGCAGCACCCGCTGGCAGAATGGGCAGGCATCGTAGTAGTAGAGCGCGTATTTCATAAATTTCCCCTGACAGATTCAGAATGGATTACACAGAGCTGGTTTTACTCTTTTTCATATCGGTTGTCGCGAACTGGTTCTCGGCGCTGGCCGGTGGTGGTGCCGGGCTGATTCAGCTGCCCATTCTGATTTTTATGGGACTGCCGTTTCCTCTGGCCCTGGCCACGCACAAGGTCGCTACCGTCGCCCTGGGCGTTGGCGCTACTCTGCGCCATTTAAAAGCGAAGACGCTGCAACCCTGGCTGCTGTGGCTTATTTTGCTCAGCGGCGCCCCCGGCGTTGCCATCGGTGCGCTTTTTATCCTGGGCGTCGACGCCCGCCACGCAGAGATTGCGCTGGGCCTGCTGACCCTGGCACTGGCGCTGTACTCCCGGCTCAGTCCGGGACTGGGGCTGACTGCTCAACCCCGTCACCGAAATACTGCTGATATTATCCTTGGTGGAATCGTCCTATTGCTAATAGGTTTTGCCAATGGGGCTCTTTCAGCCGGCAGCGGTCTGTTTGTGACATTATGGCTGGTTTACTGGTTTGGGCTGGATTACAAAACTGCCGTTGCCCAGACTCTGGTTGCAGTGGGGTTAGGCTGGAACTGCACCGGCGCTGTGACCATGGGTATTGGTGCCGACGTGCAGTGGAGCTGGGTGCCGGCACTGATCGCTGGCTCGCTGCTGGGAGGCTATCTCGGTGCGAATACGTCCATTCAGGCAGGCAATGCCACGATTAAGAAGGTTTATGAGGTGATTACTCTGGTGGTTGGTCTGAAGCTGCTGCTGGGGCCTCTGCTGTGAGTGTGTCGCCGTCTTTTGGCGGCAGCCAGCGTGCCAGCACAGTCCGCAGCGCCTCGATAGAGACAGGTTTGCTCAGGTAATCGTTCATACCTGCCTGGTGACAGCGTTTTTCGTCGCCTGATAACGCGTTGGCGGTGACCGCAATAATGGGAACCTTACTTTCCGCTACCGCCGATGTGCGGATAATGGCCGTTGCCTCAAAGCCATTCATTACCGGCATCTGGCAATCCATAAATATCAGATCGTAGTGATAACTGCGCTCGCCGTTCAGTAACGCCAGAGCTTTCTCGCCATTATCGGCAACATCGCATTCGATGTTCAGCCTTCGCAGCATGGCCCGCAGTACCCGTTGATTGACGTTGTTGTCTTCGACGATCAGGGCGCGGGCCTGAATGTATTCAATGGGGGTGAGGGAGTGCGCAGCGATGGCTGTTACTTTGCCGCTACTGCTTTGTTGCACAGGTTGCACCGGAATACTCAGGCAGACCCTTGTCCCTTTGTATTTTTCACTTTCAATCGTTACATCCCCCTGCATCGCGTGGCAGACCGCACGCACCAGCGACAATCCTATGCCCAGCCCCTGATACTGGCGTTCCATTGACGAATCAGCCTGACCAAAATACTGCTGAATTCTTGCCAGCTCACTTTCGGTCATGCCAATGCCGGTGTCGATAATCTCAATGCTCAGGCAGGTTTTATTGTGAATTTGTCCCATGCCGGCTTTGACCGTGACAGAACCTTCGGCAGTGAATTTTTCCGCATTATCCAGCAGGGCTTTGAGGGCATGACGCAGGCATTTGATATCGGCGCGGACATAATCCGGGATATCGTCAGCCAGCTGCAGCTCGAAAGAAATACGATTGCGGGCGCAGTATTGGTGGGTGTGGTCTGTGGCGGTCAGTAACAGGGTTCTGCAATCGACTGTTTCCGGAGAAAGAATGCGGTTACCGGCCTGAAGTTCTGTGTAAGTAAGGACGTTGTCGACCAGATCCAGCATATCCCGGGCGCTGTCGCGGGCGTCCTGCAGATTATTCATCAGGTTGCGGCCTTTCTCTTCCGTGGCCAGTTCCAGCGAGCCGATAATGCCATTCAGTGGTGTACGGAATTCATGACTGATCGTCGCCAGAAAATCATTTTTTAAACGATTGGATTCGGCTAATCGTTCAGCCCGGGTTTCAAGCTCTTTTTTCATCCGTGTTTCAGCCTGAATTTTTTCTTTCTGCAGCATTTTAATGCGGTCGGCCAGAGCAAAGGAGAGGAGTGTAATTTCCAGTGCGCTGCCGATTTTGCTGGCGTGTAATGTCCAAATATTATTGGGCAGCAGACCGAGCATCATGCCGATGGTAATCATACCGCCAATGATCAGTGCGACCCATGCGGCGAGAAAATAGCGCGCCTGACGATGCCCTTTCAGCAGCATGGCAAAGGACGCATAAAACACACTGCTCAGGAAAATAACGCCAACGAATTTCCCGACACTCATAACGGTCGGAATATCAAAGATAAACGAGGTTACGCAGATGGCGAGGGAGAGTGTGACGCATAGCTTTAACGCCATGTCGGCGTATTTATGATGCAGTTTGGTCTGCAGAAAGCGGCGGGGGAAGGTCGAGCCAAAGACGCCAACCAGACCAATGGTAAAGGGGATCGAAATTTGTTGGAACCAGCTCGAACCTGGCCATAAAAACTGATAGCCAAGGCCGCTTGTAGCCAGCTGAATCCAGGAAAACGCCGCAATATAGGCAATGTAATGCAGATAATCTGCGTCCCGGATACTGGTCCAGAGGAAGAAGTTATACAGAAACATCACCAGCATCATGCCGTAATACAGACCCAGTCCGTATTGCTCGTTACTGCGCTCGGATGTGAAATGATTTACTTCCCATAAGCGCACCGGAACCTGCAACGAGCTGGAGCTGTGAACCTGCAGATATACCGTCTGTTTATGGTGTGTCTGAAAATACAGCGGCAGAATAAAATTGCGGTGTAATATCCGGCGGCTGTTGAAGGGCAGGGTATCACCCATTTTCTCGTGGTGGATCAGGTTCTGATGTTCATCCAGAACAAAAATATCAATGACGTCCAGCAGAGGGTAGTCAATTTCCATCAGCCATTCGTGACCATACCCGGGCTGACTCTGTACGGTAAATTTCAGCCAGAAACCGCTGGCGGTGAAACCTTCATTGAACACCGCTTTGGGATACAGCTGGAAAGGAATATTGTTATTCAGCAGATAAGGCAGCGACCACTGAATCAGCGGGTCTTCAATGAAATACAGGACTCCGGCAGTCGTCAGTTTTTTACTGTCTGCCTGAATCGTCAGTATTTTCTCTTCATTGCTGGCCGGTTCCTCGCGGGCAAGGGATTGCGGGGCGTGCAGAGACAGCAGTAAAAGCAGTGTGTTCAGCAACAGAAATATGCCGGGCTTACTGTTTGTCATACTCAGACCCATCAATGCCACATATCATCACAGCATGCATCCATACGTTACTGCCGGACGCGGCTGACTCACTTGAAAACACCTCAGGCACCCAATTTATCCCTGTTATTGTTATGTTGTATTCCTCCGCTGGTGACTGGAGACTATCAGTAGCAATATCAGTAATGCCAGAGGGATCCCCAGATCACCACCACCACCGGAAGAGGACGTTATCACGACTGTGGTCTGACTGGTATCCGCAGAACTGATCAGATTAATGTTCAGGTATTGCTCGTCTGCGGATGTATCAACATCGGCCGTTAAAGTGCCACTGCTACTGTGCAATACCGACAGCGTCTGCGGATGATGCAACGACAGATCGCCTTGCCACAGATAGCGTACGGACGAATTGTTAATTGTAGTCGTACTCAGTACTTCGCTGTTGCCATCGGTGAAAAACAGCGTTAACACCGGACGTTCGCTGGTAAAGTCAAAGCCCGTGGCGCTGACGATGCCACGTAGGGTAAAGGCGGCATCTGCGGCCGTCAGTGTTACCTGAGTGCTGTTTGTCTGTGCCGCGGAGATCAGGATATTGCGGCTCTGGTAGCCATCAGCCGCCACGCTGAGCGTCAGACTTTCCGCCGGCAGCATAAGCGTGGCATTGCCACTGCTGTCGGTGACAGCGGATGTCGGTAAATTCCATTGCGCAAATCTGTCATCGCTGAGGCTTATCGTTACACCGCTCAGCGGCTGATCCCGGTTGTCGGTTACGTTGACGGTAAAGCTCACCGGCAGACTGAATGCCAGCGTGGACAGGGTATCTGGCACGTTGGCAGCACTGGCTGTCACCACCGAACTGAATGGCGCCAGCACGTCGGCAGCAAGAATGACGGTTGTAAGGTTAAAAGCATCTTCATCGTCGGCAGCGGTGATGGTGCTGGCGTCATTGCCATCGATATCGATAAAGGAGAGTGCTGCGTCGGCACTGCTGAGACTGATACCGCTACCGGCTTCTGCGCCCTCAATCTGCAGCATCTGTTGTGTATCTGCGGTGATCAGCAACGGGCTTACCGACGTTGTCAGCCGCAGCGGCCGTTGCAGCAGGAAGTTCGCGCTGTAACCGCTGTTGTCTTCTACGGTCAGGGCGTAGTTTCCGGCAAAGGCACCGGCAAAAGCATCGGACTGGGGCAGTAACAGGGTAAAGCCTGAATCATTGCTGAGCAGTCCGGTCGCATCTGAGCCGCTGTAAAAAAGCGTCGTTGTCAGCTGATTATCGCCACCGTTCAGGGTAAAACTGAAGTCTTCTGTACCGGCATTGATGGTGTCTCCATCATAGAAAGTATTGCCGTCTGTGCTTAGTGTGAAGGCTGGCAGTACGGTTATTGCCAGGCTTGTCGCTGCGCTCAGGGCGCCGTCAGTGGCGCTTAAGTCAATGGTGCCGCTGCCGCTGCTGGTGGCATCAATCTGCAGTTCGCTGCCACTGAGACTGACCGAAACAAATGCCGGCGCCGACGTGACGGAATAACTGACACTGTCGCCGTCGGCATCCGTAGCACTGAGCGTGATGGTTGTGGATTCACCGGCCAGCAGCGTTTCTGCCGCCAGACTGTCCCACACAGGAGCCTGATTATCGGCACTGAGGATATTGATGCTCAGCGTCGCTGACGCTGCCGCGCTGCCATCACTGACAGACACGTCAACCTGAGTGCCACCGGTCACATTGCCGGTCGGGGTAATGGTCAGTACCGCACCACTGAGAGCGGCAGTAACGGCGTTGCTGTCAAAGCTGACCAGACTGAAGGTCAGCGGATCACTGTCAGCATCCGATGCGGTCAGCGTGATGGTCAGTGAATCGCCGTCGGTGACACTGAACAGGGTATCTGAGGTGAACTGTGGTGCATCATTAACGGCAGTAACGTTCACGGTGAATGAAGTAGTATCCGTGGCGCTGCCATCGGAAACCGAGACCTCAATGGTACCGCTACCGGCGTAATTGGCCTGTGGCTGGATACTCAGCGTGCTGCCAGTGACGCTGGCACCGAGTGCGGAATCTGCATTGACCAGGGCGTAGCTGAGGCTGTCGCCGTCAACATCCGTCGCGCTTAACGTGACGTTCAGGGAGCTGTCTTCAGCGAGAGTCTGGGTCGAGACCGGCGCTATAACCGGCGCATCGTTCACCGCATTAATAGTGAGCACAAAACTGGTGGTATCTGTGTCTGTGCCGTCTGATACCTGCAGGCTGACGGTGCCACTGCCGTAATAATTGGCAGTGGGGGCAAAACTCAGCGTTG
This sequence comes from Thalassolituus sp. UBA6592, assembly GCF_002433655.1. NCBI lineage: Bacteria > Pseudomonadati > Pseudomonadota > Gammaproteobacteria > Oceanospirillales > Oceanospirillaceae > Thalassolituus > Thalassolituus sp. UBA6592. The sequence goes on from NZ_DJIO01000156.1 coordinate 9,495, forward strand.
AACCGGAAATACTGGCACCAAAATCTGCCGCCGCAGAGACGATGGAATAGCTCAGACCGTCTCCATCGGCGTCACTGGCGGACAGGGAGACATCCAGCGTTGTATCTTCGTTCATGCTTTGCGCGCTGATGCTGTTAAACACGGGGGCGCTGTTGGCCGTCTGTAATGTCCAGCCAATATCTGCCAGCAAATAGCGGGCTAAACCTGCGCTGTCGAGAAATTCAGTGTATTGCGGCTCCATCAATTCGTTGGGCGTGGCATCGGTGTCAAAGTGACTGACGGATGAGCCGCCTTCGTAGGACGCCGGTGCGTACATCTGCATGCGGGCGCCGTTTACGCCGGCAGAAAAACCGCTCAATTGCGCATTGGTCTGACTGCCATCCCAAACCAGATTGCCGTCGTTGAGTATTGAGGTTGCACGTTGAGTGTCGTTGAGGTTCGTCAGCAGGGCGCCCTGACTGGCGTCGAACAGGAGTTGGGTGTAAGGATCGTAAACCGGGTCCGGCCCATAACTGGCGCCGCTGACCCCGTTACTCTGCAATAATGACAGAAACCCCATACCGTGAATAATTTCGTGCAACACGACGGACAGAAGCGAATTCAGGGTGCCGGACGGGGCATCAAATCCCAGGTACCAGCCATAGCCATCAAGACAACCTGGCTGGCCTAACTCACTGTTGAAGTTGGCATTGATATCCACGGTACCGGCATCGACGTCATAGTTCTGAAGCTGGTTCAGCAAGGCATCCGGAAACACGGTGTAACTGTCGCTGCCTGCATCGTAGATAAAGTGGAACTGTGCGGGCCCGGCGCTGCCAAGTGTCGCCGAAAAACTATCGCAATACAGTGGATCAAAGTTCGCAGAGACCTGCACTGGCTGACTGATATCAAAGGTCGCGTTCAGAGTATCCGCGGCGCGGTTAAACACATTGAGCCGCTGAGCGCCGAGTGTGGTGCCAGTGTTGCCACCGACCGCTGCTGCCGGTGTCGTGTCATTCAGACCTTCTCCGGCGCCATCACTGTTGACGATAACAATCGCCGCCTGAGCCGGCAGCAGCCAGCTGACAAGAGAAACTGCGAGCAGGCCGCGCAAAGAGTGACAGAGTAATTTCATAGGACCGACCCTCTGTTCAGTGGCGGGGCTTGTGCGGGAAAGACGGCGTGGCGTGAATAACCGGTGCTGGTATTGCTATCGCCGGTACGACAACCGGTGCGTCCGCAATGGGCTCGACCACACGTTCAACACGGCGCAGCTTGCCGTTCTCGTCGATGTAGGCCATGACGACAGTCTGGTGCTGCCCCTGGGCAGGCATGGCGTAGCCACCGGGCACGGCTTTGAGTACCAGGGCGCTGGCGGGGATGCGGCGGTTTTCCAGTGCTTCACGCAGGTTGGGTGGAAGATCGGCAGGTTGGGGATCCGCATGGCTGTGTTTGTCCCGGGTCGTCAGGGCTGATGAGGATGCATTCAGCGACAGATCCGGTTGTTTGATGGACGGTGTCTGGGTGGGTTGAACAGGGGCTGCGGACGATAACGAGTTCGCTGCTGAGACCTTGCTGTTTGCACCCGACGGGGCGGCTGCAGAGGCCGGATCGGCAGAGACAGAAGCTGTGCGCGACACAATCTGAACGCTGGCTTCCCGCTGGCCGCTCCACAACGCGGTGAGTCCGGCAACCAAAGCGGCGGCGGTGACAATGATGTTTGCCTGCATAAGCGAAATCTCACGAATTTCCCTTAATGCTAGTTGCCGCCGCCGGATTCACCAGCTAACGCTCACGGTTTGCTGTTAAGAAGGGTAAGTCGCTGTTTCACTGAGTTTTTTCTCAATGTTTACAGATAAATACCTCAGTCTGTCGGCCTCAGTTTTTATCCCGGCGTTCGATTGCCCGTTTGGTCAGACGGGTTGCTTCGGCACTGAGCGGATCCTCCGGCCAGGGGTGTCTGGGATAGCGGCCGCGCATATCTTTGCGTACTTCAGCATAGGTATTGCGCCAGAAATGGGGCAGGTCTGAGGTTACCTGTAACGGCCGGCGTGCCGGCGACAGCAGGTGGATCACCAGCGGCTGGCGTCCATTCATTACTGCCGGCTGATCTTCACAACCAAACATTTCCTGCAACTTAACCGCTAACACGGGTGGGGTTTGCCCATAGTCGAGCGCAATGCGTGAGCCGCTGGCAACAGTCCAGTGGCTGGGGAGGAGCTTCTCAAGTTGCTGTTGCTGTTCCCAGCTGAGCAGGGATTTGAGCGCATCGCTCAGCGCAACTTTTTTCAGATCGCGCTGATGACGGGCATTGTGGCAGAAGGGCAGCAGCCAGTCGTGGCGTTGCCTTATCAGGCTGTCGTCGCTCATATCCGGCCAGTGTTGCGGGTCATGGGTATGCGCTAAGGCAAGGCGCTGCCTGAGATTCATCGCCGATTCATCCCAGTTCAGAGACGCCAGCCCCTGCGCTGCAAAAAACGCATCCCACACCTGCAGCCATTGGTCTGCCGACATGGATGGCAGTGGCTTGCGACTGACCACGATATTGCCGAGTTTCAGTTGCTCTTCTGCCTGCAGCTGGCCGTTATCAAGCCAGCGGACATCCGCCTGACTGCGGAACAGATGTGGCGCGCATGCCTGCAGCCGGGTCAGTGTCGCCGGGGGCAGTTCTGCCGCCATGCGGATACGTGCCGGGCGACCACCACTGATGTCGGCAATGGCCAGCCATTCGGCATGGAGACAGTCGCTGGTGTTGTTGTTAGTGGTGTTGGTGTTGGTGTTGGTGTTGCTACCGCTACTGAGCTCTGCCCCCGTACCATTGGCAAGCAGGAAACTGTCTTTGGTGGCGTTGCGACGGCGGGCAATGCGGTCAGGCCAGGCCAGCGCCAGAATCAGTCCGTAATCGGCGACCTGCTGCTCTGTTTTGTCTGACAGCGCTGCTGTGCGCAGCAGGCGTTGCTGCAACGGCAGAACCCGCTGCTTCCACAGCGGATTTTGCCGGGCATTTTGCAGCAGACGCTGGATATCATCGCTGAATCGCTGCTTGTGTGGCCACTCCTGCAGTAGGGCGATAACGTCCGCCGCGGCGGCGGCCATGCCCAGTTCACTGGCTTTCAGCAGGGCGTGTGCCCAGCGTGGTTCGATACCGGTTGCCGCACAACGGCGGCCGTGGTCGGTGAGCTGACCTTCTGCCGTACAGATGTCCAGACTCTGTAACAGAGTCCGCGCCTGATTCAGACTGGCGGTGGACGGCGGGTCGAGCCACAGCAATTCGTCTGCAGCAGCACCCCACTGGCACAGTTCCATCAGCAGAGGGGCAAGGTCGCTGTCGAGGATTTCTGCGCGGATATGCGCATCGCGCTGGCTCTGTTCACTTTCAGTCCACAGGCGGAAGCAGATTCCCGGTGCCTGGCGGCCGGCACGGCCCTGACGCTGGGTTGCCGATGCCTGGGACACCGCACGGGTTTTCAGCTCGCTGATGCCGCTTTGTGGGGAAAAACTCATGCGTCTTTCCAGCCCGGAATCAATAACAATGCGCACGCCATCAATGGTCAGAGAGCTCTCTGCGATGTTCGTGGCCAGCAGAATTTTGCGCTTGCCGGCCGCGGCTGGCTGTAAGGCGGCTTTCTGCTCTTTGTCGCTCAGTTGACTGTGCAGCGGCATGATCAGCAGGCTGTCGTCATGGCGTTCCTGCAGTTGTGCGGCGACACGGTTAATATCGCCGACACCGGGCAGAAAAATCAGAATGTCACCGCTGTGGCTCAGAGCTTCACCGACCACGCGGTTAATGTGCTGCGCCAGGCGGGTATTGGCGTCGGGTAATGGCCGGTAGTGGGTTTCCACCGGAAAACTGCGTCCTTTACTGTGCAGCAGCGTGGCATCCAGTTGGCTGGCCAGAGTATCGGTATCCAGAGTGGCTGACATGATCAGCAGACGCAGATCCGGGCGCAGCAACTGCTGGCACTGATGGGCCAGCGCCAGTGCCAGATCGGAAGCCAGATGGCGTTCGTGAAACTCATCGAAAATAATCAGACCAACGCCACTCAGTTCCGGATCATCCTGCAACATGCGGGTGAGGATGCCTTCGGTCACAATTTCGATGCGCGTCTGCTCACTGACCCGGTTCTCCAGACGGATACGATAGCCCACCGTTTCGCCAATATTTTCCTGACGTTGCGCCGCCATAAACAGCGCGGCATTACGTGCAGCAATACGGCGCGGCTCCAGCATGATAATGCGTTGTCCGTTAAGCCAGGCTGCGTCGAGCAGAGCGGGAGCTACCCGGGTCGTCTTACCGGCGCCAGGTTCTGCTGTCAGTAACAGATTGGGTGAATCCGCCAGAGAATGGCGGATATCGTCAATCAGTTCATCGATCGGCAGGGCAGAGGAAAAGGGCGCAGGCATAGGGATATTTCGCAGTTCTGTCGGGTCAGAAAAGAGAGTATGGTAACATCTAAACCTTGTGCGCAGTGACACCGCTTAAGCGCACATATCTGCGTCGATCGGATACGCGCAAATGGCGTTGTTGTAAGCAGCGTTGCTGTATGGGCTGTTTTCCAGCTCTTTTCTGGCTGTTTTGCAAGCTGTAGCGACTGTCGCCATCGACCAGGCAGTTAACCGGAGGTTGTATGCCCGATAAAAAAGTGATTGATTTTGCGGCCGCCAGTAACAAACACCGGCACGCACGCGATCATGAAGAGAAAGAAGCCAAAGTTGAAGCTATGCGCCAGCGTTTTGAAAATGCACTGCCAGATAAGAAAACGCCGGTAAAGGATTACCTGAAGAAAAAGCGGGCGAAGAAAAAGCGTTTTTAAAACGCACGGTCACTGGTGATCATAGGCAAGCGTTAAAGCGTGTCCGGCGTAGCCTTCTGGTGGCGTTTTTACGGCTAAGCTGGCAGAAGCTTTTCATGGCTAAGCAGACAGCAGCTTATTCACTGCTAAGATAGCAGATGCTTAGTTAAACCCGCAGTAAAAGGCTTATTGCACCGATGTTTGCTGCAGCAGTAAATCGATAATTTCATTGTCGGGTCGTGGTTTCGAAAGCCAGTAGCCCTGAATCAGATCACAGCCTTTCTGGCGCAATATCTCTTCGTCTTCACAGGTTTCCACACCTTCAGCAATAATCCGCATATGCAGGCTGTGACCCATATTAATAATGGCATCTACTAATGCCATGCTGCGTTGGTCACGGGTCATGTTCTGGATAAATGAACGGTCAATTTTGAGTTTGTCGGCCGGGAATGCTGCCAGGTATGACAAAGAAGAGTAACCGGTACCGAAATCATCCAGTGCCACACGGATGCCAGCCTGTTGCAGTTTCTGCAGAAACTGAATGGTTTCCTGCTGGCTGCGTATCAGCAGACTTTCGGTAATTTCCACCATCAGATTGCCCCGGGGCAAACCTGACGCCTGTTCCTGCTCAATAATATGTTCCGCCAGCTGGTGGTCATAAAATTCAGCGGTAGACACATTAACCGCAATCGGAATTAACAGATTCATGCTATGCAGACGAGCGGATAAACGCAGCGCTTCTGCCCGTACCCATTCGCCGATTTCGCGGATGGTGCCGGTTTTTTCTGCCACCGGAATAAATACATCCGGCGGCACCAGACCGCGTTGTGGATGACGCCAGCGCACCAGAGCTTCGAGCTGAGTAATTTTGCCGGATGCCAGATCTTTAATCGGCTGGTAATGCAGAATCAGCTGATTTTCTTTGACAGCGTGGCGCAGATCCTGATGGATCATGGCGTAATTTTTTGCTTCTTCCTGCATAACCGGCGTGAAGAAAGTATGCAGGTTACGGCCACGATGCTTGGCAGAGTAAGCAGCCTGTTCAGTTGCTTTTAACAGCTGTTCCAGCGTTGCTCCATCCTCGGGATAGCGGCTGATACCAATACTGGCAGAAATGCGCAGATCTCTGGCCTGACGAATGGACACACTTTTTGATACTGTCGCCAGCAGTTTGTCGGCGAGGGCAGACAGACCTTCTGTCGAGGTATCTGTGGTGATAATAAAACCAAATTCATCGCCACCGAGACGGGCAACAATGTTTTTTTCCGGCAGCATCTGGCGCAGACGGGTAGCAACTTTTACCAGCAGCTCGTCACCGGCATCGTGACCCAGGGTGTCGTTAATTTCTTTGAAGTAATCCAGGTCCAGTAGCAGGACCGCAAAATTGCAGTTGCGGTGGCGGCACTGCTCCAGCATCCAGTTCAGTTTTTCATAAAACAGGTTGCGGTTGGGCAGGCTGGTCAGCAGGTCATAGCTGGCCTGGTACTGGATCATTTCTTCTGAGCGTTTGCGTTCGCTGATGTCACTGAACAATACGATACAGCGTTCAACCTCATCGCGTTCGTTGCGGATGACGGTAAAACTCAGTTCGGCGGTAAAATGTTCGCCGTTGCGGCGCGCAGCAATGGCTTCCCCTGACCAGTTCTTTCCGGCCGGGAGAGCACGGATAATATCGATGTAGCGGGTCAGCTGAGTGCGGTCATTGTTGAGGAAGAAAGACGGGCGCTGGCCAACGCTTTCCTGCAGCGAATAACCTGTGATCTGGGTAAATGCCGGATTAACATCAACCAGATTGAAATCACCATCGGTTACCAGTACGCCAACGGGTAAATGTTGGGTAATGGCTTCCGTTAACGCCCTGTGTTTTTCCGCGGCACGGAACTCCATAATCAGCTGTGCCAGGCGTGCGCATTCATGAATCAGCAGCAGATCGTGACCAGTTGGATGTGGTCTGCTGAGAGGCATCAGGGCAAAGGCACCCAGCAGCTCTCCCTTGGTGCTGATCACGGGTTGTGCCCAACAGCCTTTAATTCCCTCGTTATAGGCGAGAATACTGAAGGGGTCGGATTTTTCGCTCAGTTCGCCGGACAGAATCATCTGGCGGGCCGTGGCAACCTGAGTGAAGGGATTTTCGTCTTCCGACAGGGAAACCAGATTCAGGCTTTGACGTAAGCCAGTGGGCAGTTGTGGGCCGGCGGCGCAGCGCATGGATTTGCCATCGTCGCTGCAGGTCATCACGGCAGAGATACAATCCGGTTGTTTTTCCTGAATCAGGCAGGCCAGTTCCAACAACAGATTGTCGATGGTCTCACCGATCAGCAACTTCTCCAGCAGCAGGTTGTAGCGACTGATAATCAGTGGCTGATGCTGCCTGGCCGTCGATTGATTTCCGTTTTCTTGAGGCATACTACCGGATCGTGTGGGGTTCAGACCTAAGTGTAGCGCTGTTACCCGGTTTTGGTAATTCCGATCAGCATAAAGTGCTGATTTTATGATGATGAACAAGCCATTGTTATTAAAGCTGTTTTTTGTTTTTACAGAACTATGGTTTCACTTTAGTATGTCGCGAAAGGACATGCTCGCCGCCGTACAAGTTGGTAACAGGCATGATCCCTGGCTGGGAAGGGCTGACAGGAAGGGGGCCAACAGGAAACAGGAAACAGGAAACAGGAAGGAGGCGGCAATCGTCGGGAAGCTGTGCTTTTGCCAACCTGTTACAGACAAGGGTTTTGCCAATACGGCTCTGCACCGACGACCGCCGGCGCCGGTGCAGATACGCTGGCAGGGTTAATCAGGCGCCAACGAGCGACTGACCGCAGACGCGGATGACATTTCCGCTTACACCGGAGGACGCCGGATTGGCGAAGAAGGCGATGGTTTCTGCCACATCGACCGGTTGACCACCCTGCGCCAGAGAATTCAGGCGACGGCCAATTTCCCGTGTAATGACCGGGATCGCATCCGTCATAGCGGTTTCGATAAAGCCCGGCGCCACCGCATTGATTGTGATTCCTCGTTGCAGCAGCTCATCCGCCATGTATTCGACGTAGCCAATTACACCAGCCTTGGAGGCTGCGTAGTTGGTCTGTCCGGTCTGACCGGCAATACCGTTCATGGACGATACGCAGACGATACGGCCGTTGGCATTCAGCGCCTGCTGTTCAAACAACGCGTGATTGATACGCTCTTCCGCCGACAGATTGATGTCGATGGTCATGTTCCACCAATGTTCCGGCATATTGGCCAGGGTTTTATCCCGCGTGATGCCTGCGTTATGCACGATGATATCGCCACCGCCCATGGCTTTGAGTTTTTCGGCAATCAGAGCCGGAGCTTCTGCCGAAGAAATATCCGCCAGTAAAACTTCACCGCCGATATCCGTCATGACGTTGGCCAGTTCAGCTTCCGCCTGAGGAATATCCAGCCCCAGAACACGGGCGCCATCGCGGGCCAGGGTACGGGCAATGGATTCACCGATACCGCGGCTGGCACCGGTCACCAGAGCGACTTTACCATTCAGGGGTTTATGCCAGTCCGGATAGTCGATGGCGTCAGCCTGACGCACGTTAATGACCTGACCATCGACATAGGCAGATTTTGCTGACATAACAAAACGGAATGGAGCATCGATGTTTTTTTCTGCGCCTTTTTCGACATACAAGGCCTGACAGGTAATGCCTTTTTTGCCGGTTTCTTTTGCCACAGAACGGCTGAAGCCTTCCAGTGCGCGCATGGCTGCAGCCTGCTCACCGGTTTCTGCCTGCATGTGCGGGCGACCTAAAACCATCACGCGGCCACTGGTGCTGATTTTGCGCATCACGGGATTAAAAAAATAATAGAGCTGAGACAGATCCGTCGTATCACTGAAGCCTGATGCGTCAAACACCAGAGCGTCGAATTTGTCGCTCATTTCAGCATTTAACTCGATGCCGGTGGCAATGATGTCGTGTTTTTTCGCGGCGGCGATGACGGCAGCAGCGCCTTTACCGGACGCCGGATAAAACAGGCTGGCGGAAGAGGCTTTCAGATTACGGACAATGTCGTCTGTCAGCGCGGCATTGTCACTGGCGCCGAGCAGAACGCGGCCACTGAAAAAACTGTTCTGGGCCGGATTGTAGCGATTAAGAGGCGCTGATTTTGGCAGAACCTGTTTCAGCATGCTGCGGCCCATGCTGCTGTCGAGCATGGATTCCAGGATGTTACTCATGATGATTTCCGGTGACTGTGATTTATAAGAATAATTATTCTGCAGTAATGCAGGTGCAGACTATCGGCTTGTGCGGATGATCGACAGGCCAGACATTAACAAATTACACCAGCATCCATAAGGCCTTAAATTGACCGTATACAGGGCCGGATGCGTCATCCGGGCCAATGCCTGCAGCCGGTCTGTGGCTAGACTGCTCAAATCGCAGCGCTATCTCTTATATGCTGCTGTTTTGCGTGCAGTTTTATTTATCTGCAGTTACGTTCCTGCATGAAACGCCGTTTAATCTATCCCGTCTTTGTGAAGGTTTATAAATATTATGACTCAGAAGCCCCTCCCGACAGACCAGCAAAAAGTGCGGCGCGTTGCCATTATCGGTGGTAACCGTATTCCTTTTGCCCGCTCAAACACGGCGTATTCCTATGCCTCTAATCAGGATATGTTGACTGCAGCGCTGAATGGGCTGGTCAATCGCTACGGTTTACAGGGGCAGCGCATCGGGGAGGTGATTGCCGGGGCGGTTATTAAACACAGCCGGGATTTCAATCTGGCCAGAGAAAGCCTGCTGAGTACCAGTCTTGATCCACATACGCCGGCAACCGATATTCAGCAGGCCTGTGGCACTGGCCTGCAGGCGATTATTATGGCGGCCAACAAAATAGCTCTGGGTCAGATCGACAGTGCCATTGCCGGTGGCTCAGATACCACTTCCGATGCGCCTATCGGGGTGAACGAAGGGTTGCGTAAGATTCTGCTGGATCTTAACCGCGCGAAAACCATGGGTGAACGTCTGAAGCTGCTTGGCAAGTTGCGCCCGCGTCATCTGGCACCCCTGATTCCGCGTAATGGCGAGCCACGTACCGGAAAATCCATGGGCGAGCATACGGAAGAGACGGTAAAAGCCTGGGGCATCAGCCGCGGGGAACAGGATCAGATTGCGTTTAACAGCCATCAGAACCTGCTGGCGGCTTATGATCGCGGTTTCTTTGATGATCTGCTGACACCGTTTAACGGTCTGGCCAAAGATAATCTGGCACGTAAGCCGGATCTGGAAAAACTGGCGTCACTTAAGCCGGCATTTGATCGCGTGTCCGGGCAGGGTACTCTGACGGCGGGCAATTCCTCGGCGTTAACCGATGGCGCGTCGGTTGTTTTGCTTGCCAGCGAAGACTGGGCTGAGCAGCATGATTTGCCGGTTAAAGCCTGGCTGACTTTTCATGAGACTGCGGCGGTGGATTTTTTCGGTAAGGATGGCAGGCGTGATAAGGAAGGGCTGCTGTTGGCACCGGCTTATGCGGTACCACGGATGCTGGCCCGTGCCGGGCTGACGTTACAGGATTTTGATTTTTATGAAATTCACGAAGCCTTTGCCGGTGTTGTTGCCTCCACTCTGAAGGCCTGGGAAGACGAAGCCTTCTGTCGCGAAAAGCTGGGCCTTGAAGGTGCGTTGGGCAGCATCGATCGCACGAAACTCAATATCAATGGCTCATCCATCGCCACGGGGCATCCGTTTGCTGCGACCGGCGGACGCATCGTTGCTTCGTTGGCGAAAATGCTGGAAGAAAAAGGCTCAGGCCGGGGACTGATTTCCATCTGTGCGGCTGGAGGACAGGGGGTTGTGGCGATTCTCGAACGCTGACCTGACGGCCTGTTTGCGGTCATCAGGACGTAACTTTGACCTGTTTAACCTGAGCCGGGCTTAACCTGCTCAGGTCTGGTGTGGCCAGCGCCGGGCTTAACCTGCGCGGGTCTGGTGTGGCCAGCGTTGCAACAGGGTGTTCAGCAGTGCCTTCTGGCCCGCGCCGGCGATGCTTTGCTGATGCAGCAGGGCATCGTGCAGCTCGTCCAGTTGTTGCGAGCTCAGCAAAAGATCAATAGTCTCACCTCCGGTGAGGATGGCATTACGCAGGTGCAGTGCCAGAGCGCTGTTCTCTGTCCGCAGAATTCGTTCGGTCAGGCTAACGGTGCCCTGGCTTAATCTGAGGTGGTGTAACGTCATAGTTAACTCACTTTCGACTGATTTCCATATCCGACTGACAAATTTTGTCGCAAACTGCCGCCGGTTGGCTATCAGCCATAATCATTAGGTTGGCCTGTATTTACTAAGGGTAGTACATGAATAAATGGTTTGCCCTGACGGGCCTGTATTTAGTTCAGGGGCTGCCACACGGCTTTTTTGGTCAGGCAATGCCGGTGCTGTTGCGTCAGCAGGGGCTTGATCTGGCATTGATCGGAATGCTCTCTGTGGTGTCCTTACCCTGGGCTCTCAAGTTCCTGTGGGCTCCTCTGTTGGATCGCTTTGCGCTGAAGCGTGGTGAATACCGCCGCAGCTGGATTCTGGCGATGAATTACAGTGCCGCTGCCGTACTGCTGTTACTTGCCAGTCAGCCGTTGGCTGTGTGGACGGAATCCGGCCTTTTTCTTCCGCTGGGTTTGTTACTGCTGCTTAACACCCTGATTGCCACTCAGGACATTGCTACCGATGCCATGGCAGTGGAAAACATTGAACCGGCGCGCCGTGGGCTGGCCAATGGTATTCAGGTGGCCGGTTATCGCAGCGGTATGATTATCGCCGGAGGTCTGCTGGTTTCGCTGTATGGCGTCATCGGCTGGCACTGGGCGCTGTGGTTACTGGCCGGGCTTATGGTGCTTGGTACCTTGCCACTGTGGTTGTTCAAGCCCAGAGCACATCTGGTCAGTCGTGAGCCTCTGTGGCCGCAGTGGCTGGGGTTCTTCCGCTTAAAAGATGCAGGCCTGTGGATTCTGTTGTTGCTGGTGTACAAGCTCGGTGATGCGTTTGGTACGCCAATGATCCGCCCGCTGCTGAGTGATGCTGGCGTTTCCCTTGAGCAGCTCGGTGTGTTGATGGGGACCACCGGATTCCTCGCTGGTTTATTCGGCGCCTTGTTAGGTGGCTGGCTGGTCACCCGACTGGGACGACAGGCGACGTTATTGGCTTTTTTACTGGCTGAGGCGCTGGCGTTGCTGAGCTATCTGGGTATTGATGGCATGGCCGGTGCGCTGCAGAAAGACTGGCTGCATATTTATCTGGCGGTCATCGTTGAACACCTGGCCGGTGGGCTCGGCACCGCGGCACTGTTTACCGTTATGATGGATCGTTGCCGCGCTCATTGCGAAGCCGGTGATTATGCGTTGCAGAGTTGTCTGGTGATTATTTCCGGTATGATCGCCGGAAGTTTGTCGGGCTTCAGTGCGCGGGCGCTGGGATACGACGGTCATTTTGTTGTAGCGGCGTTGCTGACACTGTTGCCGCTGGTGCTGGTGTGGGCCTTGATTAAGCGTCGGGCTTTTGTGCTTCAGCGCGATTTTTAATACATTATGCAGGCAATCCGTTAAGAGCAAACAGCATGAGTGATCCTGAAGTACAGACAACCCTAGATGCCCGCGGACTGTTTTGTCCGGAGCCGGTGATGATGCTGCACAATACCATTGCCGATATCGATATTGGCAATGTGGTAGAGATTCTGGCAACCGACCCATCGACCAAACGGGATTTTGTTAAATTCTGCAGTTTTCTCGGCCATGAAATGTTGGCCAGTGAAGAGACTGATGGCGAATTCCGTTTTCTGATCCGTAAAATGTCGGATGATTAAATCCGCCATCATTGCGGTTTGATGGGCTTTGCGGCAGACAGCAGTGGCTTTTGTTTTGAAATTCCTGACTTTGAAATTGGTTGTTTTGAATTTTAAGGCCGCTGAAAAATAAAAAAGGAGCTGATGCTCCTTTTTTATTTTTGCTTCAGCGGATTGCTATCCGCTTTCTGCTATCAGAGTGTCAGGCTGGCCTTCAGCGCGTTAATAAAACGGGCTTTGAGTTCAGCTGAAGCCTTAACGGTTAACCAGCGGCTGACCAGTTGCTGACGCTCCTGATCAACACTCAGGCCTTTGCCCAGACCTTCTGCCAGACGCTGTACCTGAAGCTCCATCCGGCGGGCTTTATCGCTGGCCAGTGTTTCCACATCCGCCAGGCTTTCCAGCTGAATGCAGATATCCTGCGCACTGTCACTGTCACTGGTCTGGCCATCACGGTAAGCGTTGAAGGCGTCGTCGCTGTAACCTTGTGGCAGGGGTTTTTCACAGGCCTGAGTCCACTGGCTGTCGTCACTGTCAAGCTGTTCAATGCGGTTAAGCAGCCCCTGCCAACGACTCAGTTCTTCGGCTTTTTTCTGTGCACTGGCCAGATCATTCAGACCATCGCTGACCTGATTGAGCGATTTAACCAGACGCTGATGCGCACTGCGTGGCAGCTGGATCGCACTGAAATCATCACGGATAACGGTCAGTTGATCACGCAGTTCAGGCAGCGGCTGATCACTGCTCAGCAGTTCATTGGCTTTGTTCACCAATGCTTCTGCCGCAGCAACGGTTTCATTCAGCTCTGCTTTACGCGCTTCACGGTTTTCATTTAAGCGTTCAAACACATGGTCACAGTGTTTGCGGAATTGCTTCCATAATTTCTGATCAGCGCTGCGCGGCATAACGCCGATGTCTTTCCAGCGTGTCTGCAGGGCTTTTACCTGATCAACCGCGCCACTGAGATCTTCGGCTTCGGCAATCTGCTGGGCGTCGTTTACCAGTGCCTGTTTCAGTGCGATGTTGCGGTCGTACTCATTTTTCAGGTGCGCATAAATACGGTCGCAGACCTGATTAAAGCCGTCCTGAGTGCGTTTGTGTTCGCTGCGCTCAACCGGCGAATAGCTGCGGAATGTTTCCCGCGCTGCGTCCAGCGTTTTCTGCACGGTTTTCCAGTCGGCAGAGGACCAGTCCATGGAGGACTCATAGCTGTCCAGTTCAGCGATTAACGCATCGCGCAGGCTGATATTCTGTTCGCGCTGGCGGGCCACTTCGGCAAAGTATGCACGGCAGGGTTCAAAGGCTTTATCACCGGCGGCCTGAAAACGCTCCCACAATTCGTTATCGCCATTTGCGCTGCCGAGGGATTTCCATTCTTCCTGCAGGTTGTGAATTTTTTCTGCCAGCAGGTCAGGGGCGATGCTGGCTTCTGCCAGAGCTTCCATGGCTTCAACCAGCTGCTCTTTTTTCGGAGCAGTGGCAAAACCTGCCCAGTCACGCATTTCCTGCAGACGGGCCTGCAGGGCACGGAAACGGCGCTGCAGTGGGGCAGCACTTTTTTCATCCAGCTGGCGCAGGCCGTTGTTGATTTTGTTGCTCAGGCGTCCGGCGTCTTTCACCTGACCGGCATCCAGACTCTGTTCCAGTTCTGTCAGCTGATCATCAATGGTTTTACTGCGGCTGTGTTGCTGCTGGTTAAGTTCTTCGCACGCTGTTGCCGCCTGCTGCTGACGCTCATTCAGCTGGTTCAGCCACTGCGGTGCGGCAAAGGCTTTCGGCCAGTTGATGCTTTTCAGCCACTGTTCTGCCTGACGGCGGGCTTTGGTCAGTTGTTTAAGGTCTTTGTCCAGTGGCTGCTGCAGCGCCTTCTGTATTTCCTCAGCCAGTGAAGCACTTTTCTGCAGAGCGGACTGCAGGGCAAACAGACTTTGCAGCTGGTTTTCAAACTGACGGGACTGATCATCAGCGGGTTTGTTCTGGCGGAAAGCTTCGTCCCAGCGACTCTCAAGCTGTTTCAGCAGAGGCTGAAGGCTTTCGGCATTGTGCTCAGCAGCGTTGTCGCTGATGGCGGCGACTTCCTGCAACAGGCTGGTCTGTTGTGCCGCTGCAGCAGCGGCCTGCGCCTGTTGTTCGGCCAGACGGGATTCTTCTGCGGCGTGGGCGGCAAGAATGTCAGCGGCGGATTTCAGTTCCTGTTCGATGGCTGCTGTGGTGCTGCTGTCAGCATCGGCCTGCAGCTGTGGCCATTGTTTGCTCAACAGCTGGAATTTGCCATTGAACTCAGGGTGATAACCAATGCGGTTCAGATGACGGGCCTGCGCCAACAGCTGTTCTACCGCTTCATGGCGTGCTGCGTTGGCCTGCTGCTGCGCTTTCTGTTCGCTCAGGCGGTCTTTCGCCAGACGATACAGCGCTTTATCTTTGCCCTGAGCATGATCCTGCAACTGCTGCAGTTTGTCGGCATCGTGGATGCCTTCAGCGGCTGCCAGACGCACACGGGCGACAGGGTGTTCCATGGCCAGTTTCAGGCGCTGGGCTTCATCACGGATGCCGGAAACCGCCTGCAGACGAAGTTCGTTGTCCGGGGTCAGTCCGGCAATGCGGATCAGGGTATCGGTATCACTGATGGTGCTGATGTCTTTACCGGCCGGCAGCAACAGATTCAGCAGTTGCTCTCGCGCCTGCTGGCGTACGTCGTCCTGCTTGTCGTGCAGAAGTTGTTCGAGGGCTTTTTCACTTTTGATGAAAGTGACGGCTTTTACCCGCAGACGGGCAAGGCTTTCGCCGGCAATAAACGCCAGGCGTTCGTCGTCTGTATTGAATCCATCGAGTGCCTGTTCGCGAACTTCGGGTTCCGCGTCCTGCCATTTCTGTGTACGGGATCTGGATTTAAATAACTTCTCGAATAATAACATCCGCTTGCCGTCCGTCTTTTCCGGTGTCTGATCCGTTCTGTTGTCATTTTTTACCGTATTTTTACGGTGCCTGAGCGCTTTTTGCACAGAACGGAGAAATAAAAAGCGCGACCATTGTACCCGCACGGGTTGAATAGGGAAGGGGCGGATAATGGCGGATGTGAACACTAAAGAAGCCAGTCGGCCATGCTAACATCCTGCGCTAGCTGCAGGGGCCCGGCTTTAACGTCAGCGTGCACTCTGCAGCGGAAATAAGATAATAAGACCGACCCGGGGAATATCATGACTTTTATCCGCTTTATGGCAGTGAACGTACTCTTCTTGCCTGTCCTGCTGACTACTGGCTGTGCCTCTATGGGATTTGGACCACGCCCGTTGTCTGAACTCACAGATCATTACGCCAACGATAAATCCCGCTTTGTGGCAGTAGATAATCTGCTGCTGCATTACCGCGATGAAGGCCAGACGCAGCCCGGGGCACCGGTACTGGTGCTGCTGCATGGCGTAGCGTCGTCACTGCATACCTGGGATGGCTGGGTGGCTGAACTGAAAAATGATTACCGTATTATTCGTCTGGATTTGCCTGCTCACGGACTGACCGGGCCTGACCCGGATGTTAAGCGCTACGATACCGCGTACATGACGGACAAGCTGGATAAATTTCTTAATGCCCTCGGTCTGACTGAGGTCAGTCTGGCGGGCAACTCGCTGGGCGGCTTTATCAGCTGGAATTACGCTTTGTATCGTCCGCAACGTGTGGAGAAGCTGATCCTTATTGATGCCGCCGGCTACCCGCAGCCGATGCCTTTTATTATGGACGTCGCCTCCTGGCCTGTGATCGGTGAAATGAGCAGCCTGATGATGCCGCGTTTTCTGGTGGGGATGAACCTGCGCGATGCTTATGGTGATTCAGAGAAGGTGACGGATGAGCTGGTGAAACGCTATCACGATCTGAGCCTGCGCCCGGGCAACGCCATGGGGCTGGTGAATATCTTCCGGACCATGAAAGTGCAGAGCCGCAATCCACATCTGGCCGATCAGGTGCCGCAACTGCAGGTTCCGACGCTGTTGATGTGGGGTGAGCAGGATGAATGGGTGCCGCTGGATGTGCTCGCCAGTTTCCGCCGTGATCTGCCTGAGGCCAGCGTAATTACTTATGAAGGTGTGGGGCACATGCCGATGGAAGAACTGCCTGTTCAGTCTGCACGGGATGCGCAGAATTTCCTGCGGACGGGAAAAGTCTTTACACTGCCGTCTGCTACAGCAATGAGTGACTGACCCCGCCCGCCAAAAAGGTTTCGGGTCCGGCAGTCACGGAGGAAGATTGGCTTTTGAACAGTATTGTCTGGTACGACTACGAAACCTTTGGTGCCATCCCGGCGTGGGACCGTCCTGCGCAGTTTGCCGCAATCCGCACCGATGAAGATCTGAATGAAATTGAAGAGCCGGTGGAGTTGTTCTGCCGTCAGTCTGATGATTACCTGCCGCACCCGCAGGCGGTTTTGATCACGGGTATTACGCCGCAGGACTGTCAGAGCAAAGGCCTGAGCGAAACCGAATTTATGGGGCGCATTAACGATGTGTTCAGTGTGCCCGGTACCTGCAGTGCCGGTTACAACAGCATTCGCTTCGATGATGAATTCACCCGTTACGGTCTGTACCGCAATTTTTATGACCCGTATGCGCGGGAATGGCAGGGCGGTAATTCGCGCTGGGATCTGCTCGATATTGCCCGCTGTGCCTACGCCCTGCGCCCGGAAGGCATTGAATGGCCGAAGCATGAAGACGGCCGCATCAGCTTTAAGCTGGAGCATCTCACCGCCGCCAATGGGCTGGACCACGGCAAGGCTCACGATGCCGTCTCCGACGTGCGGGCGACCATTGCAATGGCACGCCTGATTCGTGATAAACAACCGAAATTATACCGTTATCTTTATGATTTGCGCACGAAACAGAGTGTCGGTGCGCTGGTGGATGTCAGCAACCATAAGCCGCTGGTGCATATATCCGGCATGTTCCCGGTAGAGCAGGGCTGTATGGCCGTGATCGTACCGCTGTGCTGGCATCCGACCAACAAGAACTCCTTTATCGCTTTCGACCTCCATCAGGATCCGACGCCACTGTTCGAGCTGAGCGCCGAAGAGATTCAGCAGCGGGTCTTTACCCGTAGCGCAGATATGCCGGAAGGCATGGAACGCCTGCCACTGAAAGAAGTGCATATCAATAAGGCCCCTGTGCTGGCACCCGCGAAGACCCTGACGCCGGATCAGGCGGAGCGCTGGAATTTAAGTGGCGATACACTGCGTAAGCATCTGGGTATGATCAAGAACGGCGAAAACCTCACCAGTAAAATGCATCAGGTATTTTCTTCGCGGGAATTTGCCAAAACCACCGATGTCGATGCCCAGCTCTACGACGCATTTTTCCCCGCCGCGGATAAACAGGCCATGGAAACCTTACATCAGCTGTCAGACTGGGACCTGGCCGACTGGCCGGCGCCATTTAAGGACTCCCGTGGCGAAGAAATGCTGTTCCGTTACCGGGCACGTAATTTCCCCGATACGCTGGATGAGAAAGAGCGGGAACGCTGGGAACAGCACAGAACTGCGCGTTTGATGAGTACAGATCCGGCATTTCCGGGACTGAATTTTGAGCGTTTTGCCCGTGAGCTGGAGCTGGCTGCCAACCAGGTGATGGATGATCCGGTGAAACTGCAGTGGATTCAGGATCTGCAGCTGTATGCAGAATCCATCTATCCCGCTATGGATTGGTAGTGGCGTGGTAGTGGATTAGTATCAGCGTACATTTTCCCGGTGATGTTAATAAATGTCCCGGGATGTCTTAGTTTATCTACTTAATTGGAACCAGTATAAATACCTGTGCTGTAAGTGCGTAATACCTTAGTCGAAAACTAAGACTAAGGTAGCTCTGCGCTGTATCGCTTCTGCATTTCCCTTTCTTTATCTTCCGTCTGGCCTGACATACCAATTAATAAAAAAAGGGAACCTTCGATGCAAATTCAGCCACGCCGTGAAGGCGAAGAGCAGCCGTACTGGCCTGCAGGTCCGTTCAAAATCCGTTTACCATTTGTTCACTACCGCTGGGAAATGCCGGAGACCATTCAGGCTCTGGTTATGTTCGTCGTCGGCCTGGCGATGATTCCTCTGCTGGAGAAATACCTGGGCATGCCTTACGAGGCGGCGCTGGCGTTTACCTTCATCGCAGGTTTAGGCTACATGCTGCCGGCGTTGCTCGGCGTACCACTGGTACCAGGCTGGATTACGCCTGCGATTCCGGTGGTGATTCTGTTCCTCAACGGCTATGAACCCGGTCCGGATGCGATCAAAGCCCTGTTCGCGCTGCAGATTGAGGTGACGCTGATCTTCCTGATTCTGGGGGTCACTGGCTGGGGTTCAAAACTGGTTCAGGTTATTCCTAATTCTTTGAAATCCGGCATCATCATCGGTGCAGGTATCGCGGCTATGATGGGCGAACTGAAAAGCGGTGGCCGTATTGATGCGACGCCAATTTCCCTGATCATTGGTTCCGTGGTTTCTGCCTACGTACTGTTCTCTCTGTCGTTTAAAAACGTCATCGAACAATCCGCGATTGCCCGCCGTATCGCCAACTTCGGTATGGTGCCGGGTATGATCGTTGCCATGCTGGTGGGCTGGATTGTAGGTGAATACCCATGGCCGGATATCGAGTGGGGCATTACCAATCCGGACTTCGGTCTGATGGCTGAATACCTAGTATTCTCCGTCGGTTTCCCGGGCTGGGATGTCTTCCTGATGGCCATTCCTACTGCTCTGATTGCTTACGTTATCGCCTTCGGTGACATCATTGTTGGCCGTACTCTGGTTGAGCGTATCGACAGCGTCCGTCCGGATGAAAAGATCGAAGTGAACGTAAACCGCGTACACACAGTGACTGCAATCCGTAATGGTATCCATGCCTTCTTCGCCCCATGGCCGGGGCTCGCGGGTCCGCTGTGGACAGCGGCGCACGCAACCGTAGCAGAGCGCTATGCGATGGGACGTAAAGCGATGGATTCCATCTACAGCGGCGGCGGTACCTTCTGGATCACAGGTATGATTGCACTGTTCTGTCTGCCGCTGGTGACTATGTTCAAACCGGTTCTGCCGATTGCACTGTCGCTGACTCTGGTTCTTACTGCTTATATCTGCATCATGGTAGGTATGGAACAGCTGAAAAACCCGACTGAGCGCGGTGTTGCCGGTATTGTGGCGGTAACTCTGGCGATGCCGGATCCAAAATCCACTGTGTATGCGGTGATTATTGGTCTGGCTCTGTACTTCCTGATTGAGCGTCCGCGTTTGATGGGTAAACACAACCCCGATGATGAATTTATGTTCGCCGATCCGGAAACAAAAGAGACTGAGCAGAAGAGCTGAAGCAAAAAAGCTGCAGTTAAATAACAAACCCGGGCTTGCCCGCAATGCTGTTCACTTAAGCGG
>NZ_DJIO01000095.1:0-22876 GCF_002433655.1 Thalassolituus sp. UBA6592
AATAAGGGAATTGAACCATACAAGTTGCTCAACTTGGCCGGTTAGCAAAGCATTAGCAGTCATTATGAATCGAAAAATTGTTCTGAAAATTATAGCGTTACTAGTTCTAACTCCGGTATTGGTGCTTGTGTCATTAGTAAGCCTTGATTCTTTCGAAAATGACAGAATCAATAGGATGTGCTTTTCCATTGAAATTGGAGATTCGTACTCTGAATCGATGGATAAAATATCAGATCATTGGTTTATTGATAAGGTTGAATGGACTGGTGATATATTGAAAAGACTGGACATTGAAGGTGGTCTTACGCATGTAGAGAGCCTATTATCTGGTCGTAAAATTTCCTGCTCGATTGAGCACAAAGACGATCAAGTTGTTGGAGTTTCAACTGGTAGCCACTTCTGGGAATGGCTCCATGAGTGATCTGCTGTACTAACCGGACACCTGTAGTACTGATTGGACGAGTACTGATTGGGCACCCTCCATAGTAAATTTAAAGCGAACTAGCGGGACACCCACTACTGGTTCTCGAGTACTAACCGAGTACTAACCGGACACCCATCATAGTAAATCTAAAGCTCAGATAATTCCTGGCTCTTTATCGGGTGGTTATGGAGTTTTTCCTGAAGAATTTCTCAGGCTGTCAGTGATTATTATGAATTTAGCTTTGATCGATCAGATTTGAGGCGAGTCATAGCCACCAGGGTAGCTGGAGTCTTAGATATATTGCTAAGGGTGGGAGATCTAGCCGATTGCTGCTCTGCAGCGACTTAATCCAGGCACTCGTTGGTAAGGAAGCTTTTCACAGGCCGAGCGCAAATGCTGCTCACTGCCGGCAAAGGTCGCAAAGCATTCTTCAAACCCCTGCGTCATAGTTAACCACTGGCTTTCATCAATACCAAGTCGGTTAAGGATGCCATCGGCAGATGCCGGAATAGCTCCGCGCTTATCTTCTCTGATCATACGGCCAGTCCAATCGACCAGTTCCAGATAATCAGTCAGCCGCATAGGAATACCTTTCGGCATGTCCTGACGGGGATTGCCTGCGAAGGGAAGCAGGAAGCCAGGTTGTTGGTTTTTATGATTTGGTTGAGTGACCGTTTTGGCTTTCTCTGCCCGTTGCTTAACTGAGGTGTGATCCGATCTTTCCGGGGTTTTGCTCATACCGGCGCGAACAGGGTTGAGATCGACATAGGCCATACAGGCAGCCAATGCAGCGTCATCCAGAAGTGCCTGCGACTTAAACCGCCCCTCCCAGAAACGTCCGCTACAGCCATCTTCTGCGTTTGCCTCACGGGCAATGGCCTCATTCAAAACCCGCATAAACCAGCTGATATCAGACAGACGGGATCGCCATTCAGAAATGTAGATAGCCAGCCGAGCTAACTCAGGCTCAGATAAAGCATCATCTTTCTCGTAACGTTGAGAGAGCAGATTGCCCTTAAACAGCAGGTGCCAGCGGCTGATGACAGGACACTGCTGCATCCTTGTCAACATGGAGAAGTACGTGATAGTGGTTGCTCATAATCGCGTAGGCGGCGATATCAATGGCAAAGATTCCGGGCAGTTCCAGTAGTTTGGCTTCCAGCCAGCCGCGACGATGTTCATAAGAATCGCCGGTTGAATGATCCACTCCGCACAGAAACGCCCGGCGAACACAGCGTGAAACGCAGTGGTAGTAAGGTGTCGCATCCAGCGATACTTGCTGAGCTCGTGGCTTTGTCATTATTTTCCCTCCATGGAACTGTTTTTTAGCTTAGAGCATTTGAGATGTAGTGCAATCAGAAGATGGAACTAAGGTGGATGTCTCAATAGAGAGATGCTGCACCGAATTCCCACCCTTACTTTTGCAGAAAACCTGAGATCTTTGGTTTTGATCCTGATCAATAGCAACCCTACAACCTAACTCCGAATATGGGTTGCTTCAGAATAAAGTGTTAAAATTTTCGTATTTTCAATTTAATTATTTACAAAAAACGGCGGTTTTACTGCCACCGTTCCAGCTTTGAAATAAAAAGGAGAGGAAGGTGAAAAAAGCAGTATTTGCAGCAACTTTATGTCTTATCTCAGTCGCTGCCAGCGCTGAAAATGTCATTGTTAAGCAGGCGCGACAGGCTGGTGTTAAGCAGTGTATGTCTGCGGTTGAGAAAATCGCTGATTATTTAGTGGGTGATGGGGATGCTGGTATTCATAGTGTATGGAGTTCAGATAATCCGGATAATCAGGCATTCACAGCTATGATTGAGCGTAATTACAGTGATGGATCTATTGTTGCTAACCTTGTAGTTGCGCCGGTTAAATCCGGTGAATGTTATGTTGAGTATGAGAAAATAATTCAATTTAATAAATCGTGTCTGGCTGCTTCCCGGGATTTTAAAGGTGCGAATTATAAAGGCGAGCTAAAAAGGAAGTTGCTGTAATGGATCATGATGCGGTGAGCGTTTACCTGATCCCATCGGGTAATAATTGCATTGTTGTGCGCAAAGAGGTGATCATGGAAGGTCGTAAGCTTTAACCTTCTTAATATCTCTTTTTATATCGTTTGCTCTGTACGTCAGGCTGTGAATATCAAATATGCAGATCGCAGGTTAGACGATATTTGGGTACAAAAAAGGGGCTGTTCAGCCCCTTTCTCTTTTATACAACCAGTTCTTTTACACAGATAAGTTTTATTACTGGTTCGTACTATGCGCTTTTACTGATTGTTCTCACTATCAGGCCATACGTGGTTTTCCCATTTCTTCTGCTTTGGGTTTTGGATTCCTGATCAGGTAGGCCAGCAGGAACAGCCAGAAGGGTATCAAGGCTACGGTGGAATACAGCAGATAGAAGTCAGCGAATATTGTTTTGACGTTGTAAGGGTCCTGGAAATAGGGAATAGTCTCCCAGGCGCAGAATGCCAGATACAGGGTGAGAGCGGCGAAATAGAATTTGGGGATAAAGGTAGCCAGACGCTGATCTTTTGGCCGGTTCCAGTTAACGGAAGGTAACAGTACGCCGTACATCGGAGATAATAAGATCAGCCACATCAGCGGAATGGTAACGTAGTCGGGCAGTGAAGAGTCTGCCATTGTGTACATCGCCGGGTAGAACAGGACCATGATAAAACCGGTTATCAGCCACATGATGGGTAACGCTAGGTAGACGTCCAATGTTTCATATTTCGGTTTTTTAGTGTGCATGGACACCAGGTTAATCATGGATTCTTTGTGCATAAAGAGGTTAAACACAACCCAGATGGCACTGGCGAAGCCTATGATCCACATGATTGCCCAGTAGCTGTTGCTGTGAAGAGCCAGCCAGCGCATGCGCGGAAAGTATTCAAACTGTTTATACAGATCACCAAAGGCAAGTTCGTGCAGCTTGTGGTAAATCTTCATGAAACTTGAGACATGCCGGTATTCAAGAATGCTGTCAGGGATCATCGCCAGCACTAACCACATCGTCAGCGCTGCCTGTACGGGAACAAGCAGAACTCCGGTAGCATGCATAAAATAGTTTGAATTTTCTGAGCGTGAGATAAACCAGGCGATCTGGTAGTAAATCAACATCATGCAGGGGTTGGTCAGTGCAAAAATCGGTTCATCGAATATGAGCTGGGTGGCATATTCATAGGCACCAACAAACGCAAAAATAACGAACAGAATGGCAATAGCGCTCGCGCCACCTGCGCCAAGCCGGCTGCCCAGCATGCCTGCTACTGTATCCCCTAAAAAACCGCGCATTCGCTTTACATCTCCATCCCAGAATATGAGTCAAATCAGTTATTTATATTTTTAAATCGGGGCGGAATATAACATCAGGCTACACTTAACTCTATGCCGCACAGGTAGGGTAAACGGCACGTTATTACCAGTATTTGATGTTTATATTTCCCTGTGGATATATAGCTGCAGCAGGATTTCTGAAAGTCATCAGAATCGGAAAATGCACAAAAGAAACGTGGCCGTTGTGTAATATGTGCACAGATTAAATATCAGAGTTATGCAGACTATTAAGGTCAGACCAATTCAGTCCGACTGAATAAAAGTAAAAGAGTCACTATGAAATTAACAGAAGTTAAAGCAATACTCGCCACTGGCGAAGTTAAGTCAGTGGATATTAATACTGTCATCGACTCTCTCGATGTCGCTGATCTTGCAGACCTGACGGCGAAAGAATCTGCAACGCTGCAGTCACTGTTAACCGGCATGCAGCGTATGCAGCAGGATCCGCATTTTGCGGGGAAGATTAATAATCCGGAGAAAGTTGAGCAGCTTGTGGTGGAGACGTTGGCGGGTTAAATGTTCGCGGGTTTATTAAGTGATGCAAGCGCCCCTTTGTTGATGAAGTCACTCCGGCAATCGTGACTGAAGTCGCCCCTGCAAATCCTGCAACCGTTGCGAGAACAGGAATGCACTCAATCCATGGCTACCAAATCACAATGGATCCGGTAGCCATGCATTAACCGGCGAACTTAAACGTTCTTCGGCTCAATCAAAAACTTGTCAGTGATTTCGGCAATGGTCGATACACCGGCAACGTTCATGGTAAACGCCAGTTCTTCGGCCAGACGGGCATACGTGCTCTGCACGCCTTCCCAGCCACCAACAGCCAGGCCAAACAGTACTGGGCGGCCAATACCGACGGCGTCGGCACCACAGGCCAGTGCTTTGAACACATCAGCACCGCGGCGGAATCCGCTATCAACCAATACTACACCACGACCTTTAACGGCTTTGACGACAGATGGCAGTACGTCGAAAGAACCTGGCAGGCCATCGATCTGGCGGCCACCGTGATTGGAAACGATTACACCGGCCAGACCACGACGCATGGCTTCATCAGCCAGTTCCGGAGTGGTTACCCCTTTAATCAGTACTGGCAGGCCGGATTCGCGCATCACCATTTTTACGTCATCCCAATCCAGACCGGATTTAATGCCGTGCTGCAGATAAGGCTTAGGCAGTTTCGGGAATTTATAGCCCTGACGGATAACTTCGTCAGATTTACCGGCAGCTGGCGCATCAATGCTGATCACCACGGCGGTGTAGCCTGCGGCTTTGGCGTCAGCGATCACTTTTTTGTTAACGGCGTCGTCTGGTGTGATGTACAGCTGCAACTATTTTGGTCCCGGGTTTACCGCGGCAACCTGTTCAACGGTACGGTTGGCAGCGGTACTCAGCATCATCAGTGCACCGGCTGCACCCGTACCTTTGGAGGTACCTTCTTCAGCGGTAGTGTGTACGATGCCGTGGGAACCCATTGGGCAGGAATACAGTGGCAGTTTGAGATCGCTGCCCAGCAGTTTGGTGCGCAGATCGGGTTTGCTGTTACCGGACAGGTAAGCCGGACGGATCTGGAAGTTTTCGATCGAACGGAAATTCTGGTGGTGCGTCCACTGGTTGCCTGCGCCATACGCAACGTGGGCTAATACGCTGGCACTCATGGCTTCTTTCGCCATCGGTTCAAGATCATTAAGACTGGCAAGACGTTCGATTGGCTGTACCGCGGAACCAGGGGCAGATTCGCCCGCGGCGGCAGATGCTGCTGCAGCAACCGGGCTGGCTGACATAATACCACCGGCGTGGGCAACGGCAGAGCCGGACACTAAGGCACCCAGGGCGAGTGAACTGTTGGTGAGAAAATCACGACGATCCATTGTTGTTCTCCAGATTAAATACCGTTTCAAACGGGTGTTGCTGTCGTTTTGCCGTCAGCGGATGCACCGGGTCTGTCTGTCACGGTGAAATGTTGAATATGTTGATCCCTGAACGCAGGCGCATGAGTGAGCCGTTAAAGCCCGTTCTGCTGCGGTTTTCCGTTCTGATATGGCACCGCCGTTTTAGCCTGAGCGTTGCTTTATCAAAGGATCTGAAATTCACGCTAACACCATGATTTCAGTGGAATAGCCCCTGGCGCAGTGAACTAGTGGAGACGGAAACAGATTTCCTGAGGAAAACGGGAATCGGCAGATAGCGCCATGCGTGATTGCATCCTTTGTGGCCCGCAACGAACTATCACTGCACTTTTTTATCAGAATGTGACGCCACCACACCGTATTCACATTCCTGCATTAGTTTGCACCTGAGACGGCTGGTATCATCTCCTTTCATTTAATAACCGATCCAGGCTATGGCTGCCCGAAAGAAAGAGACTCCCCGCACGCCGAAGAAAAAGGCAAATAATTCCCAACCTGCAAAGTCCAGAGCTGTGAAGTCCCGGTTGCGCACGGCGTTCAGTTGGTTGCTGCGCCTGGCGGTGGTCGGTGTGGCGGTGCTGGCTGTGTGGCTTGTGTATCTGGATGCGCAGGTGCGCCAGCAGTTTGATGGTAAAAAATGGACGCTGCCGGCCAAGGTGTATGCGCGCCCGCTGTCGTTGTATCCGGGGCAGTTATTGTCGGCGGAGCAACTACAGGCAGAGCTTAAATGGGCGGATTACCGTGAAGCGCGCGGTGCGGATCGTCCGGGGCGTTATTACCGCGATGGCAATAGCTGGGTTATTTATCGTCGTGCCTTTCCGTTCTGGGACGGGCGCGAGCCGGCACGCAGAATTGAAGTTGAGCTGCGCGATGGCCGCGTGTATCGCCTGCGTGAAAACAATGCCGATGCGCCGCTGATCCGCATGGAGCCGCAATACATTGGCGGTATCTTCCCGGCCCATAATGAAGACCGCGAACTGGTGCGGCTGGAAGATGTGCCGCCGGCGCTGGTTGCCGCGCTGGTGATTACCGAAGATAAAGCCTTCTTCGAACACTGGGGTATTTCCTTCCGTGGCATTGCCCGGGCGATGCTGGCGAACGTTAAAGCCGGGCGGTTTGTGCAGGGTGGTTCGACGTTAACCCAACAGCTGGTGAAGAATTTCTTCTTAACCAATGAGCGCACGCTGCCGCGTAAAATTCAGGAAGCCTTTATGGCGCTGCTGCTGGAGCTGCATTACAGCAAAGAGGAAATTCTGCAGGCGTATCTGAATGAGGTGTACCTGGGGCAGGCCGGGCGCCGTTCCATTAATGGCTTTGGCCTGGCGGCGCGTTTCTATTTTGGTAAGTCGGTAAAAGAGCTGGATCTTGGTGAAGTCGCAACCCTGGTCGGACTGGTGAAAGGTGCGTCTTATTACAACCCGCGCCGTAATCCGGAACGCGCCAAAGAGCGCCGCGATCTGATTCTGGGCTTAATGGCTGACAATAATGTGATCTCAGATGCCCAGCGCATTCAGGCGCAGGGTAAGCCTTTACTTACCGCAGACTCCAACCGTGCCGGGCAACGTGAATATCCGGCCTTCCTTGAACTGGCCCGGGCGCAGCTGCAGCGTGATTACCGTCTGGAAGATTTACAGACCGAAGGCCTGCATATTTTCACCACCCTTGATCCATGGATGCAGCATGCCGTGGAAGAGGCCGCTCAGCGTCAGCTCAGTGCACTGGAAAAACGCGACGCCAGCCTGAAAGATCAGCTGGAAACCGCAGCTGTGATTACCAGTGTGGATGGCGGTGAAGTGCGCGCACTGCTGGGTTCGCGCAAGCCGGAATTTTTTGGATTCAACCGCGCGCTGGCGGCAAAACGGGCGATCGGCTCGCTGGCTAAACCTGTGGTGTATTTAACTGCGCTGGAAAGCGGACGCTATAACTGGGGCAGTATCATTGAAGATAAGCAGGTCAGCGTTGCCGGCCCGGGTGGCCAGTTGTGGCAGCCGCAGAATTACGATCATAAGTCCTACGGTAAAATCCCCATGGTGGACGGTCTTGCCCGTTCACTGAACCAGGCAACCGCCCGACTGGGGATGACCGTGGGCCTCGGGCAGGTGGCGGATACCTTTAAACGCCTCGGCCTGAGCGCGGAGGTACCGCCGTATCCGTCCATTCTGCTGGGCGCGATTTCGCTGTCGCCGTTTGAAGTCGCAGGTATGTATCAGACCATCGCCTCGCAGGGGTTTGTTATGACGCTGCGTACCATTGAGGCCGTGACCACAGCGAAGGGTGATACGCTGTCGTCCTATTCATTAACCGGTGAGCAGCGCTTTGATCCGGCCATGATGCAGTGGCTGCGATATGGTCTTGAGCAGGTGGCAGAGCGCGGTACAGCGCGGCGTTTAACACAGAATCTGCCGGGGCCTCTGGCGGCAAAAACCGGTACCACCGACGATCAGCGTGATGCCTGGCTGGCGGGTTTTGATAACCGCCATCTGGGGGTAATCTGGGTTGGCCGGGATGATAACCAGCCAATGCCGTTTACCGGCAGCAGTGCTGCTTTGCCGATCTGGCTGGATACCTTCCGTGAGGCGGGCAGCGAACCTTTACCGCCGGCGACCGCACTGAAAATGGCTGCAGTGAATGAGCAGGGGCAACTGGTTGGCAGCGGCTGTCGTGGTACTCTGTATCCTTTCATCAGCAGCCGTCTGCCGCAGGATCTGACGGAGTGCAAACAAAAAGCCCCAGAGAAGGAGAAGAAGTCGTGGCTAGACTGGTTGTTCTGAGTTTACTGGTATTTGCTGTGCTGGCCGGTTGTTCCTATGCGCCACCCAAACCAGAAGAGGCTCAGGTGAGTCCGGCTGAACTGCCGCAATGGCAGGACGGCATGATGGGGCCATTTACTGAAGGTGAGCACCATCCGGCGGTGGCCAGTCTGTTCGCCAAAGCAGAATCAGCCCGACGTTCATATCAATGGCGTTCCGCCATGACGTATCTGGATCAGGCGCGGCAGATTCAGCCACGTAATCCGGCGATTTTTTATCGCGCAGCCTGGGTCAGTCTGCAGATGGGCAATGCCAAACAGGCGGAGCAGCTTTTACAGCGGGGACTCGTATTCGCACCACAGGACAGCGAACTCAGTCGTCGGCTGAAACTGCTGCTGGCGGAATGTCTGGATGCTCAGGGGCGGGTCATGGAAGCCGACAGCCTGCGTTCACAGGTTGCCGGCTGAGGTTTTAACGGTTAGCGGCCGGAGACTTTCAGCTGTGCCAGAAGGCCGCGCAGATCACTGGCCATGGCCACCAGATGTTCCGAGTTGGTGGCCGAAGTGGCAGCCTGTTCGGACGTCTCTTCACTGATATCACGAATCACCGTCAGGTTGCTGTTCACTTCATTGATGGCGATATTCTGCTCTTCAATGGCGTGGGCAATCTGCTGGTTCATGCCGTGGATATCACTGACGGCCTGTTTTACCAGCATCAGACTGTCAACGGTCTGGCCGATTTCCGACACGCTGCTGTCAACGCCACTCTTACTGGTTTCCATTGAATGCACCGCTTCGGCTGAGCCTTTCTGCAGGCGCTCAATCATGCGCTGAATTTCTTCGGTGCTTTCGTGGGTACGGGAGGCCAATGTGCGGACTTCATCAGCAACGACGGCGAAGCCACGTCCCTGTTCACCCGCCCGGGCTGCTTCAATAGCGGCGTTCAGTGCCAGCAGGTTGGTCTGTTCGGCGATACCCTGAATGACCTGCAGTACCGAGCCGATGTTGTTGCTCTCGGCATCCAGGTGCTGAATAACCGTGTTGGCTTTCTCAATGCTTTGCGCCAGATTGCCAATGGTTTCACGCGCGCGGGTAATGCTCTGCTCGCTTTGCTGACCAACCCGGTCGGCTTCGGCGGCGGCGTTGGCCGCTTCCTGCGAATTATTGCGCACGTCTTCCATGGAGGCCGTCATCTGATTGGTGGCGGTGGCAATCTGATCGGTTTCGTCGTGCTGGCGTCTGGCACCCTGACTCATTTTCTGTGTGGTGTCAGAAAATGAATGGCCCACTTCATCAATGCGTTTTGATAACTGATCAACCTGAGAAACGATGCCGTTTACCAGTACAAAAAATTCATTGAATGCCGGAGTAAAACGACCCTGTGGATTACCGATACTGAAGGTCAGATCGAGCGCACCGGGTTTGGAAATATGCGCACCGATCTCCATCAGCTCGGCGTTCTGTACAAATTCCTGCCAGCTTTTATTGGCCAGATACACCAGTGCTACAGCTTCTACCACGACGAAAACAGCGTGCAGCAGCACGATGCTGATACCAGTATGGGATTCAAATACCCACACCGGGCTTCCCTGTTCCTGTAAATAATTAAATAACAGGTGATGAACCGCGATCGTTGCAGCAGCGGCCAGAATCGGCAGCGGATCACGATAATAAAGCAGGAAAGCAAGACTGACGAAAATACCGAAGTGCATTTCGATCAGACCGTGGGCCTGATGAATATGCAGCGCGGCAAAAATCATCAGCGCGATGCCATAGGTAATGCGCGATAAACGGCTGTTGTCCGTCATGTGGCCAAAGGCAATCGGGAAAGCGGTGGCCGGAATACCGATCAGCAGAGCTTCCGCCCAGGTACCGTACCAGCTGGCTAACAGCAGTGATACACCAAAAAGGCCGATTAAAATAAACGAGAAAAAGCGATTTGCCTGGGAGTAAAACTCCCGCTGGACTGAAGTCATCAGACTGACACCCCTAGTAATCAATAACCTTATGATTACTAAGTGTAGTTAAGGCGTTAACGGCTGCCAGTGCGATGAAAGTAAAGAGAGGGAACAATTGTAGCAGCCAGCCACAGGTTAAGATCATGCTGCGCAAGACTGGTTTGATCGTACCAGAAAATAATACCAACCCAGCTGATAATCGCCGCAGGAACGAGTCGTTTATCGGCGCCTTTGCTGGTAATTAATGGCAATACCGCAGCAATTAATCCGGCAATTAAAGCGATCAATAACCAGCTGTGCAGTTCATTGATACGGCGTGTGATTTCAAACACCACACACAGTGCCAGTAGTAACCGTCCCCAGATCATGCGCGACCAGTTAAGGCCAAGTGAAGCAGTGAGCAGAGTACAGATTAATAATGGCAGGGCGGCGTACAGACTCAGTTGCTGTGGCAGCAGTCTGAGACTGTAAGGCATATTCACCAGCAGCAGACTGAGCACTGCTTGCAGCAGAAAAATAATGGCTACCGCAAACCGCGCGGAGCCAGCCCCGGACCATGAATTACCTGGCCTGCTGCTCCACAGCAGCAGGCCACTCATGATCAGCAGGGCGATATTTCCGGCCAGATTCAGCATCAGGCTTTCAGGTCTTCCATCACACGGTCAGCCGCCGCGATGGTTTCCAGAATATCCTGCTCAGTGTGCGCGATGGACATAAAGCCAGCTTCAAAAGAAGACGGCGCTAAGTACACACCTTCTTTCAGCATGCCGTGGAAGAAGGCATTAAAACGCTGTGCGTCGCAGTGATCGGCCACTTCGCGGTAGCAGGTTACTTTTTCCAGTTCACTGAAGAACATACCGAACATGGAACCGGCGCTGTTGTAAGTAAACGGAATACCGTGCGCATCGGCAGAGGCTTTAATACCGTTCAGCAGCAGCTGTACACGGGCAGTCAGCTGATCGTAGAAACCAGGTTTCTGAATGGCTTTCAGCATGGCCAGACCGGCGGACATCGCCAGCGGGTTACCGGACAGAGTACCGGCCTGATAAACAGGGCCCAGTGGTGCCAGATATTCCATGATTTCGCGTTTACCACCGAAGGCACCGACCGGCAGACCGCCGCCGATTACCTTACCCAGCGTGGTCATATCCGGCGTGATACCGTAGTACTCCTGGGCACCACCTAAAGCTGCGCGGAAGCCGCTCATTACTTCATCGAAAATCAGCACAATGCCGTGCACATCACACAGTTCACGCAGACCCAGCAGGAAGGATTTTTCCGGCGGAATGCAGTTCATGTTACCGGCCACAGGCTCAATGATTACACAGGCAATTTCGTCGCCCATTTTTGCGAAGCATTCTTTGACGCTGTCGAGGTTGTTGTAATCCAGAGTGATGGTGTTTTCTGCAACCGCAGCCGGAACACCCGGAGAGGTCGGCACACCTAAAGTCAGCATGCCGGAACCGGCTTTTACCAGCAGTGAGTCGGAGTGACCGTGGTAGCAGCCTTCGAACTTAACCATTTTATCTCGGCCGGTATAACCACGGGCCAGGCGGATCGCACTCATGGTCGCTTCTGTACCTGAGTTCACCATGCGCACCATGTCCATGGATGGCACCAGCTTACACACTTCGTTGGCCATTTCGGTTTCGATACCGGTTGGCGCACCAAAGCTCAGGCCCATATCGATACGGGATTTTACCGCGTCGAGAATTTCATCAGCACTGTGGCCGAGAATCATCGGGCCCCAGCTGCCGACGTAATCAATGTAGCGGTTGCCATCAACGTCAAAGACGTACGCGCCTTTGGCGTGATCGAAGAAGATGGGCGTACCGCCAACCCCTTTGAAGGCACGTACCGGCGAGTTTACGCCACCGGGAATATGTTTCTGTGCGGCTTCAAACAGGGCTTCGGATTTGGAAATGGAATAGCTCATAAGTCTTCTCTCGGCTTGAATCTTTTTTCGGCTTAAAAAGGACGCACGACCACCAGAATCACAATGGCGATCAGCAGGAATACGGGAATTTCGTTAAACCAGCGATAAAACACATGACTGCGCTGGTTTTTGTCGTCGCGGAAAACTTTCAGCAGATGTCCGCAATAAAAGTGGTAACCAATCAGCACGGCGACCAGGGTCAGCTTGGCGTGCATCCACTGAGTATCGATAAAATAGTAGTGCGGATTAAAGCTGATCAGCCATAACCCCAATGCCACCACCACCACCATGGATGGCGTCATAATGCCGCGGTAGAGTTTGCGTTCCATGATTTTGAACCGCTCGCGGGACACCTCGTCTTCTGCGCTGGCATGGTACACAAACAGGCGCGGAAGATAAAAGATGGCGGCGAACCAGGTGACAACGGCGATGATGTGGAAAGCTTTAACCCAAATCATTGGTTACTGATTCCTCGGCATGTAGTGATAGAAGTGTTCAATCTGGGTCTGGGACACCAGTCCGACGCAACGGCTGAAGTCGTTGTCGCGGTAAACGGCCAGCCATTGTATGTGATGCTCCTGCATCAGGTCTAAGGCATCCTGCAGATTGGCTTTCAGAGAAATGAATTCCACCTGCTTACGGTCTGCCGGTATCGAGATCAGATCGACATCGGGATGTTCATCTTCCGCGTGCTTTTCTTTCTGCTCTTCTTTTTCTTTCATGTCCGCCAGCGCTTCTGCCACCGCTGCGGGGGGCAGAATCACCTTTTCTTTTTCCAGCAGCAGCCATTCCGGATCACGTTGCAGCATAAAGCCGGCGGTTTCCGGGGTGATATGGCGTGGTGCAATAACAAAGGACTGCGACATCGCCTGTGCCACCCAGGTATTGCGCAGCATCTGCTGTACCGGGTCCGGGGCCTGATAATTGTGGCCGCCACCAAGCTGTACATTAAATACCGACGGCAGTTTAAAGAACTCACTGACCACCAGACTGGCGATTACGATGGCGAGCATGCCCGGCATAATAATGTTGGGGTTGGCGGTTAACTCCAGCAGAGCCACCAGTGCTGCCAGTGGCGCGCGCAGCACTGCACCCATCATTGCGCCCATACCCAGCACCGCATAAAAGCCGACCGATACCGGATAGTCGGGCAGCCACCAGTCAGACAGCTGCCCGAGCAGGCCACCCAAAGCGGCGCCAATAAACAGCGTCGGACCGATCAGACCGGCCGGAAAACCAATGCCGGCCGCCCAGGAGGCCAGCAGTAGCTTGGCTGCCAGTAACAGCAGCAGACTGCCCATCACCACCTGGCCCGCCAGGGTCTGGTTTACCGTGTCGTAGCCAATACCCATCACCTGCGGAAGCCACCAACTGATCACCATGGTGGCACAGGTCAGGGAACCCCACTTCAGCCAGATCGGCCAGTGGTTAATGCGCTGGAAAAAACGCACCAGGTAAATAAAAGCAGCTGCCATCAGCCCGGCAATAATACCGAGCAGCAGAATGTAGGGAATTTCCGCCAGTGACTGCATATCCACACCGGGTACGGCAAAGGCGGTATGACTGCCAAATACGGCTTCACTGACAATGGCACCGGCCACTGAGGCCAGAATAATGGGTACAAAGCCGCGAATGTTGTATTCCAGCAGCACCACTTCCATGGCGAAAATCACCCCCGCCATCGGGGTATTAAAAGAAGCGGAAATGGCGCTGGCGACCCCGGCTCCGGCAAGAATACGCAGACGGTGATGGGCCAGACCAACGCTCTGACCGATCTGGCTGGCGGTACCGGCACCCAGATGAATCGCAGGACCTTCACGGCCAACACTGTGACCACTGACGATGGCCACGGCAGCGGCAAACCACTGCACTACAATATTGGGCAGTGGCAGATAACCCTGGTGCATTTCCATGCGCTGCAGCACATGGCTGACGCCAACACCACGGCGTTCCCGCGGCAGAGAATGAAACAACAGAATCAGTATCAGACTGCCGCCGCCAAGCAGGGCAATACGCGCCCACTGACCCAGTTCTTCATAGCTTTCCGGCGAATCGATCGGAAGAAACGCCACCAGAGGCAGCTCGATGGCCAGACGGAACAGGGTGATCACCAGCGCGCTGGCAATCCCGGCCAGTAATGCCAGCAGGGCGAGGCCGATCTGGTTGTCCGATAAGGAAATCAGATTTGACCATTGCTTACGGAAAAAACGCACTGTGTACAGGTATCCTTGTCTGGCCGGTGTGGTGTTTGGTCAGTAAGAGTGAGTATTATACCGGGGTTTATTCAAGATGACCGCGACCGGAATCAGTAACTGGCTGGTTTGGGTGCAAAAAAACAGCAAGAGGTTCGCAGTGATTAAAGTAGGTATCGTTGGTGGCACTGGTTACACAGGGGTGGAATTGCTCAGAATTCTGGTCAATCACCCGGAAGTTGAATTAAAAGTCATCACTTCACGCAGTGAAGAAGGCATGCCGGTTGCCGACATGTATCCGAACCTGCGTGGCCATACCGATCTGCGCTTCACTGTGCCGGATACTGCGACTCTGGGTGAGTGTGATGTGGTGTTCTTTGCCACGCCACACGGTGTTGCCCATTCCATGGCGGAAGAAATTCTGTCTACCGGCGCACGGGTGATCGACCTGTCTGCCGACTTCCGTATTAAAGATGTACCGACCTGGGAAAAATGGTACGGCCAGCCGCACGGCGCGCCGGAAGTTCTCAAACAGGCGGTTTATGGTCTGCCGGAAACCAGTCGTGAAGCCATTAAAAGTGCGAAGCTGATTGCAGCGCCGGGCTGTTACCCGACATCCGTGCAGCTGGGCTATCTGCCGTTGCTGGAAAATAACCTGCTGCCGGATCAGATGCTGATCGCCGACTGTAAGTCCGGCGTCAGTGGTGCCGGCCGTGGTGCCAAAGTCAGCTCTCTGCTGTGTGAAACCAGCGAGTCTTTCAGTGCTTATGGCGTGGCAGGTCACCGTCATCTGCCAGAAATTGTGCAGGAGCTGGAACGCGCTGCTAATAAAGCGGTCAATCTGACCTTTGTTCCGCATCTGACGCCGATGATCCGCGGAATTCACTCTACACTTTATGCTCAGGCACCGGGTCTGGATGTGGATCTGCAGGCGCTGTACGAAGCGCGTTATGCCAATGAGCCGTTTGTGGATGTGATGCCGGCGGGCAGCCATCCGGCCACGCGCAGCGTGAAAGGCAGCAATATGTGCCGTATCGCAGTGCATCATCACAAAGACACCGGACAGATCATTATTCTGTCTGTGATCGATAACCTGGTGAAAGGTGCCTCCGGTCAGGCGGTGCAGAATATGAACATTATGTTCGGTCTTGAGGAAGACATGGGGCTGAAACAGGTCGCCCTGTTACCTTAAGTCTGTGCATTAAACACAGCGACAGGGATAAGGATTTGCAGTTATGGCGGTTGTAAAAGGTAGCCACCAGGAAAATCTGATTATTCGGCAATACCGTCCGTGGGAACGTTTCCGGCGGACCATGTACCTGCTTATTTTCATTGTTATCGTCGGCGTGGGCGGCTACTTCGGCGGTATTTATGGCAGCACCAACCAGATCAAACAGCTGTCTGGTGAACGCGATAAGCTCAATGATGCGCTGGTGGAAGCCAATCAGACCATTAACACTCTGACCCAGCGCGTGAACGTGCTGGAGAAAGGCGGCGAGGTTGACCGTAAGGCAACAGAAGGTATTCGTCAGACCGTCAAGGAATTAAAAGCTCAGATTGCGACACTGGAGGAAGAAGTTGCCTTTTATAAAGGTATCATGGCCCCCAGCTCCAACGACAAAGGTCTGAGAATCAGTAAAGTGGATATTCTGCCGGTGCAGGATGTGGAAGGTCGCTTCCGTTATTCCATCATGATGACTCAGGTGGCGGACAACAGTTCGTATATTTCCGGTCTGGCAGCGGTGAACTTTATCGGTGTTCGCAACAGCGAGAAAGTGATTCTGCCGTTGCGCGATCTGGACTCTAATATCACCGATCTCGGTGTGAAATTCCGCTTCCGTTACTTCCAGGAAGTGGCCGGGGATATCGTTCTGCCCGCGGGCTTTGTTCCGGAGCAGGTTCAGGTTGTGCTGCAGTCCACCGGCAATAAAGCACAGCGTGTAGAAGAAACAATCGAGTGGCCGTAAAAGCGGCCGCGATCAGTAAGAACAGGCCCGGACAGGAGAGGCTTAATGTTTAGCAGTAAAGACAAGGGTGCCAACACCCACTATGACACCCTGATCTCTTCCAAGACTGAAATCACCGGCGATGTGAAGTTCACCGGTGGCCTGCATATTGATGGTGTGATTAAAGGTAATCTGCTGGCCGAAGAAAATTCCGGCGCGGTGATCCGTGTCAGCGACAAGGGCAGGGTTGAAGGTCAGATCATTGCCCCCAATATTATTATCAACGGCATCGTCATCGGTGATGTACATGCGGGTGAATACATTGAGCTGGCCAAGAAAGCTCAGGTAACCGGCGATGTTTACTATCAGGCGATGGAAATGGTTATGGGTGCTCAGGTGAACGGTAAGTTGCACCACGAGCCCAAAAACGAAGGCCGTAAAAAACCAGGCAAAACCGGGCCGCAGCCCACAGAATCCGCGGCTGAAGCTGCTGCTCAGACTAAAGTTGACTGAAATACTGGGTTAATAGGATAATTTTCCGACACCCCAACAACCGGAACGCGTATGAACGCTGTACAACAGGCAAGCCCCATTGAACTCACCCAGGCCGCTGAGGCTAAGGTGCGTGAGTTATTACAGGAAGAAGCAGACGACGAGCTGTGTCTGCGTGTGTTTGTGACCGGCGGCGGTTGCTCCGGCTTCCAGTACGGCTTCACCTTTGATGACGAACGCGCCGAAGACGATACCGTGCTTGAACACGATGGCGTCCGCGTTCTGGTTGATGCGCTCAGCTATTCTTATCTCACAGGTTCCGTACTGGATTATCAGGAAGGACTGGAAGGCTCACGATTTGTAGTGAATAATCCGGGAGCATCATCCACTTGTGGATGTGGCTCTTCCTTCTCAATCTGAATCCTGCAGGAGTACCAGGATGCGTCTGTTAGCTTGTGTGTTGCCACTGCTCGTATCCCTGTGTGCTTATGCAGAACCTCAGACTGCAGATCAGGACGTCGCCGAACCGGTGGCGCTTGAGCCTGTACCTCTCAAAATGCAGCGCTATCAGGGGCTGCTCGATTTTCACACCGAAGATGAACTGAAAATTCTGCTGGCGCGCGCCGATCAGGCTGCCAGAGAAGTGAATTATCAGGCCGACAGCCCGGTTGCTCTGGTTTTACACGGTGATGAAATAGCATTATTCGAACGCAGACACTATCGTGATAATAAAGAACTGGTTGATATGGCTGCTCGTCTGGACGCCTTTAACGTTGTGGACATCAAAGTCTGCCGCCGCTGGATGTCGAGTCATGAAGTCACCCAGGACGATCTGCCGCCATTCGTTGAGCTGGTAGAAGACGGCCCGGCGGAAGTATTGCGTCTGCAGACGGAAGGTTACGTTACTTTCTGATCCGTACGCGCACAGCACCGCTGGCAAAACTGTAAGACAGGAGGTCCGATGCGCGTTTTATCCGTTATCTTCGCTCTGTTCATCAGCATGGGTGTTCAGGCTGCCGACAGCTATTCCATTGGTATCGTTACCAACAGCATTGGCCAGGTCAGCTGGCAACGTCAGGATATGCCGGTACAGCTGCAGCGCGGCGATCCGGTTTCGGAGCTGGATCAGGTATCTACCGGCAAAGACGCCCGGGTCATTCTGCGGATGAACGATGGCAGCGTCATTACCGTTGGTGGCAGCAGCACGCTGGCTTTTACCTCCTGGGCATTCACTGAAGGAAAAGACGATAACTCAGCGAATCTTGAGCTGGTGGAAGGCGCTTTCCGTTTTGTTACCGGGTTGATTACCAAACAGGGTGAACCGGATCTGACCGTGAATACGCCGTCAGGCAGTATTGGCGTGCGGGGTACGGATTTCTGGGGCGGTTATCTGGATGACAACGTACTGGATGTGATTCTGCTGGATGGCGAGCATAAGCTCGAAATCCGCAACGACCTGGGTGTGGTGTATATCACCGAGCCGGGTTATGGCGTGACGGTGACCCCAGGCAGTGGACCGGCAGCACCGGTGCGCTGGAGTAAAGAAAAACTTGATCGTGCAGTGAAGACCATTTCACTGCTGGAATAATCCAGCCTGCTCAGGCCGGATAGATACCACCAAGAATGCGTTCTCCTGATGCACCGGTTACTGCCGGTGCGTTACCGCTCAGGTGCTGATCTGTGCGCCATGCCAGCCAGGCAAAAGCCATGGCTTCCAGCCAGTCCGGATGAATTCCTGCCTTTTCTGTGCTTTTGATATCCGCCTGCGGCAGATGATGCTGAATGCGCTTCAGCAGAAAGTGGTTATGCAGTCCACCGCCACAGATCAGTAATTCACCATCGCGATAGCCATGAGACTTCACTGCATTACTGATGGAGCAGGCGCTGAGTTCAGTCAGGGTGGCCAGTACGTCTTCGCTGTGTTCCCGTGACAGATCACCAAGAATATTCAGATTGAACAGTTCCCGGCCGGTACTCTTCGGCGGCTGTTTGCTGAAATAAGGCAGCGTCAGCCAGTCGTGCAGACGCTCATGCAGAATATTCCCCTGAGCCGCCATCTGACCGTATTCATCGCGGGCGCAGTTCAGTTCACGCTGACACCATTCATCCATTAACGCATTGCCCGGACCAGTATCAAACCCCAGCAGTTCTGTGCCAGGCGTGGGTAATACGGTCAGGTTGGCGATACCGCCAATGTTGAGCACCATGCGCTTACCGCCCTGGCTCAGACAATGCTGGTGGAAGGCCGGCACCAGAGGTGCACCCTGACCTCCGGCGGCAATATCACGGCGACGGAAATCGGCAATGCAGGTTATGCCTGTGTGTTCGG
The DNA here is from genome assembly GCF_002433655.1 of Thalassolituus sp. UBA6592. NCBI lineage: Bacteria > Pseudomonadati > Pseudomonadota > Gammaproteobacteria > Oceanospirillales > Oceanospirillaceae > Thalassolituus > Thalassolituus sp. UBA6592. The sequence continues at coordinate 19,281 of NZ_DJIO01000095.1, forward strand.
CAATCCAGGACGGATCACCGATCTGCCAGCTGAAGCCATCCGGCTGGCTCTTATGGCGCAGAGTATGGCCGTGAGAACCAATGGCGTGGATATCCGCTTTGCTCAGCCCATTGCGCTGCAACAATACCGCTACTGCTTCCGCCGAACGGGCAGCTATCGTGCGGTCGAGTTGCATAATGGTTTTGACCGGCAGCTCTGGGGCAAGAGCGGTGCTGCGCAGCTGAGTGCGCAGGTCAGCGGGGTAATCAAGGCAAAGTGCATCCACCAGATGCACAGAAGAAGAAAAATCGACCAGAGCGACATCCATGCCATCGGCGCTGGTGCCGGACATCAGGCCGATATACAGACTCACAGAGTGGAATCCACGGCAGCGTTGGTGTTTTCGCTGTAGCTCGACAGCCAGTTCACCATGGCTTTTGATTTGCGCATAAAGCTGTCCTTTTCGCTGCTGGAAATGGATTTGGCTTTTGGCAGCTCAACACGCAGAGAATCGCGGTGCACGCCATCGACGCGGAACTCATAATGCAGATGCGGGCCAGTCGCCAGACCGGTCATGCCGACATAGCCAATCACCTGCCCCTGTTTCACGCTACGCCCGGTGCGTGCGCTGCTGTTAAAGCGACTCATGTGGGCATACAGCGTCTGGTAACGCGAGCCATGCTGAATGATCACGCAGTTGCCGTAGCCGCCTTTACGTCCGGCAAAAATGATTTTGCCATCACCGGCTGCTTTAATTGGGGTGCCGGTCGGTGCTGCGTAGTCAGTACCCTTATGGGCGCGGATCGTGTTAAGAACCGGGTGCTTACGGCCAGGATTAAAGCGTGAACTGATGCGGAACACATCCATCGGGTTGCGCAGAAACTCTTTACGCATGCTGCGGCCGTCCGGTGCGTAGTAATTGGCGTTACCATCGGAGTCTTCATAGCGTACGGCTGTCAGTTCGCGGCCATTGTTATTAAAGCGGGCAATCAGGATGTTGCCGTCGCCAATCTTCTCGCCGTCGAGAAAGATTTCATCGTAAATCAGGCTGAAGGTATCGCCAGTGCGGATATCCAGCGCGAAGTCGATATCCCAGCCAAAAATCGCGGACAACTGATACAGCACCTGATCGGGAATACCGGCGGCCGAGCCATCGTAAAACAGCGAGTTATTGATGGTGGCGGTGACATAGCGCGGGCGGTAATCGGCATGACGTTCTTCCAGCTGATACTGCAGTGCGCCTTCGTCATTACGGGTAAACGTATGGCTGGCCAGTGGTGATAATACGATCTGAAACTGCTGGATGTGGTTGTCTTCCGAGCGGGTCCACTTCATGGTCTGCCCGGGTTTCAGCTGCAGAACGCTTTTCGGTGCTGCTGCTGCCAGTTCAATGACATCCACGGCGCTGAGGTTTTCACGGTCGAAGATGGTCGACAGGCTGTCACCGGATTTTACTTCGGTTGATTCCCATTCAGGCTCAGGCACCGGAGGCTGAAGCGACTCTTCGACGGCCGGTACTTCGATACGGTAGCTGGTCTGGTGTGATGGTTTGTTCTGCTCTGAAGGCCAAAGAAGAAGGGTAAATAAAACGATAAGCGCAGCGCCGATCCCCAGTGCATGAGTAAGGGGGAAGTACTGCAGGCGTCCGGACAAAGCCATGGCGTCTGACGATTCCTTATATGAGTAGTGATAACAAGTGTAAACAATTAACCGGCATTTTATCCAGCGAGCTTGATTTTGCACCTTGATCAGGTAATGTTCAGCACCCTTCTGACAATCAAATCCAACGAGAGCTCCCATGACTGCTGCATTAATAGCTGACCTGAAAGCCCGTGGTCTGCTGAACCAGGCAACCGCTGACGAAGAACTGAACGAACATCTGGAATCCGGATTCCGTTCACTCTATTGCGGATTTGATCCAACTGCAGACAGTCTCCATATCGGCTCATTAGTTCCCCTGCTGGCACTGAAACGTTTTCAGTTGGCTGGTCATAAGCCAATTGCGCTGGTGGGTGGTGCTACCGGTCTGATCGGTGACCCTTCCTTTAAAGCCGCTGAGCGTAAGCTGAATGGGCCTGAAGTGGTTGCCGGTTGGGTAGAAAAACTGAAAGCCCAGGTCAGTCGTTTTATCGACTTCGACGGTGATAACGCCGCAGAAGTGGTTAATAACCTGGATTGGGTAGGGCAGATGAACGTGCTCGACTTCCTGCGTGATGTCGGTAAGCACTTCTCTGTTAACAGCATGATTCAGAAAGAATCTGTTAAGCAGCGTATTGAGCGCGAAGGCTCAGGCATCTCCTTTACTGAGTTCACCTATATGCTGCTGCAGTCTTACGACTTCGCCGAACTGGCGCAGCGTGAAAGCTGCACACTGCAGATTGGTGGCTCAGATCAGTGGGGCAACATTGTTGGTGGTGTAGAGCTGGCGCGTCGCATGTACAGCAAACAGGTGTTTGGCCTGACACTGCCACTGGTGACCAAAGCCGATGGTACTAAATTCGGTAAAACCGAATCCGGCACCATCTGGCTGGATCCTAAGAAAACGTCACCGTACGCTTTCTATCAGTTCTGGATGAACACTGCTGACGCTGATGTATACAAATTCCTGCGTTACTTCACCTTCCTGCCGATTGAGAAAATCGAAGAAATTGAAGCGACTGACGCTGAAATTCAGGGGCGTAAAACTGCCCAGCCAGTTCTCGCAGATGAAGTCACCCGTCTGGTGCATGGTGATGAAGCCCTGGCATCGGCCAAGCGTATTACCGAAGCTCTGTTTTCCGGTGATGTAGCGCAATTGAGTGAAGCAGAACTCGAGCAGATCAAACTTGATGGTCTGCCAGCCAGTGATCTCGACAATACAGGTCTGTCTGATAAGCCGCTGACGTCCATTCTGTCGGAAGCCGGTATGGGGCAGGGCAAACAGGTTAAAGACGCGCTGGGACGTAACGCGGTGATCATTAACAGCACCGCCTGCAGCATGGATGACCTGATGAAAGGTGAAGAGCTGTTTGCTGCAGATAAAGCACTCTATGGTCGCTTCTTCCTGGTCAAGCTCGGCAAGAAAAAGTACCACCTGTTTGAACTCGTAAAATAGTTTGAAAAAAGTTATTGACGGTCCGGTCAGGATCTCTATAATGCGCACCTCCTAAGCACTGAGGTGCTCTGGAAGCTCCTGAAAGTCCTTGCATATCAATGACTTACATTCTTTTTCAGCGCTGGATAAGCACTGAAAAATAAACAAAAAAAGGAGTTGACGGCGAGTTAAGAAACTCTATAATTCGCCCTCCTTGATTAAGCGGATCGCTCTTCGGAGAGTCTGAAAAAATCAAAGGAAAACAATGGGTTGACATGAAGTTAAATGACTTTATAATGCGCCCCGCTCTGAACCGGATGGCTAAGCCAGACGATCAGATGAAGAAAAAAGTGGTTGACACGCAGGATTAAATCCTTAAAATGCGCAGCCCGCTCTGACCGAAATCAGAGTTGTTCTTTAACAAAGTATTTAGACAATTACGTGTGGGTGCTTACTGAGATGTTCTGGAGACAGCAATATTTCAAGTAAGAACTCGTAATAATTCATTTATTGTCAGTTTTTCTTGAGCAAGATTTAGATCAGC
>NZ_DJIO01000123.1:0-8724 GCF_002433655.1 Thalassolituus sp. UBA6592
GTATTCCATAAACATCAGGAAGGTGGCGCCGTAAGGTACGAAGCCTTTGTGCAGGGCGATACCGTTCATCATGGCGCTCATACCGAATTCACGTACGCCGTAGAAAATGTAGTTACCGGAAGCGTCGGTTTCGCTTACGCCCTGGCAGCCTTTCCACAGGGTCAGGTTGGAACCGGCGAGGTCAGCAGAACCGCCGAGGAATTCCGGCAGCAGCGGGCCGAAAGCATTCAGCGTGTTCTGAGAGGCTTTACGGGAAGCAACCACTTCGCCTTTTTCCTGACATTCTTCGATGTACTTCTGTGCCTGAGCAGCGAAATCGACTGGCAGATCACCGCTGATACGGCGTTTGTATTCAGCAGCCAGTTCAGGGTAAGCCGCAGCGTAAGCAGCGAACTTCTCATCCCATGCAGATTCTGCGGCAGCGCCTTTTTCTTTCGCGCTCCAGCCAGCGTAAACATCTTCAGGAATTTCGAAAGCACCGTGTTTCCAGCCCAGACGCTCGCGGGTCAGAGCGATTTCGTCGTCACCCAGAGGTGCGCCGTGGCAGTCTTCTTTACCTTCTTTATTCGGTGAACCAAAACCGATGATGGTTTTGCAGCAGATCAGGGTTGGCTGCTCGCTGTTAGCGCGGGCGGTTTCGATCGCCTGTTTGATCTCTTCCGGATCGTGGCCGTTAACACGCGGAATTACCTGCCAGCCGTAAGATTCAAAACGCTTAACGGTATCGTCGGTGAACCAGCCTTCCACTTCACCGTCGATGGAAATGCCGTTGTCATCGTAGAAGGCAATCAGTTTGCCCAGACCCAGCGTACCAGCCAGCGAGCAGGCTTCGTGGGAGATACCTTCCATCATGCAGCCGTCGCCCATAAACACGTAAGTGTTGTGGTCAACGATGTCGTGGCCTTCACGGTTGAACTGGCCAGCCAGTACTTTTTCCGCCAGCGCCATACCGACACCGTTGGCAATACCCTGACCCAGAGGACCGGTAGTGGTCTCGATACCTGGTGCGTAACCGTACTCAGGGTGGCCCGGAGTTTTGGAGTGCAGCTGACGGAAGTTTTTCAGGTCGTCGATGCTCAGATCGTAGCCGCTCAGGTGCAGCAGAGAGTAGATCAGCATAGAACCGTGGCCGTTAGACAGAATAAAACGGTCGCGGTCGGCCCATTGCGGGTTTTCCGGGTTGTGCTTCAGGTAATCGTTCCACAGAACTTCGGCAATATCAGCCATGCCCATTGGTGCGCCCGGGTGACCGGATTTAGCTTTCTGTACGGCGTCCATAGCCAGAGCACGGATGGCGTTGGCCAGTTCGGTACGAGATGTCATAACGACTCCTGAATCTGATTCGCTGCTGCCCGGGCGCGGAAACAGGCCCGTGGCGGATTAATACGGCTCCGGCTGGACGGAGCGGAAAAAAGGGGCGCTATTGTCGCTCAGATGCTGATCAACGGCAACGGTGAAAGCCAAAACACCGGGCGTTTAAGCGCGTTTATGCCTGTGACGGCGCCGACAAAGCGGGTGACATTCTGTAGCCACCGGAGTTGATTGACTATTCGTCACAGAAGAACACTGCATTCGCCTCTTTGTTTCCTGCAGGTTAAGTTTTATTCTCTTGTTTATCAGCAGTGCCGGAGCAGGTCTTAGCCAGCTTCTGCAGCAAAACTTCAGGTAAAAGGCAGGGCAAACGGATGTCGCAAATATGCAGATGGCGGGGCTGCTCAGCATGGTATCGTACAGGTCAACCGTATTGATCAGCAGCAGGCACACAGTACTGCCGGCTGCGCAGACAACAACCCTCATTCAGGAATCTTGTATGACTCAACAGGCTGTCGAATTAATTCAGGCTTATTACGATGCGTTTAACCGTCAGGATATGGATGCCTTTCTGGCACTGCTGACGGACGACGTGGTGCACGACATCAACCAGGGTGATCGCGAAACCGGCAAAGCAGCTTTCAGCGAATTTATGGTGAAAATGAACCGTCATTACCGCGAACAGCTGGTGGATATGGTGATCATGGCCAACGCCGAAGGCAGCCGTGCCGCAGCAGAATTTGTTGTGCTGGGTGAATACCTGAGCACCGACGAAGGCCTGCCGGAAGCCGCCGGACAGACTTACCGTCTGCCAGCCGGTGCCTTCTTTGATATCCGCGACGGCAAAGTTGCCCGCGTGACCAACTACTACAACCTGGAAGACTGGATCGCTCAGGTCGCAGGCTGATTTCCGGCCCGCAGGTTGCGGCCTTAAACTGGCCGCGTTTCTGATAAGACTGCGATATTGATTAAGGCACGGCACAGAGCATGAACCGACAACTCAGCTTCGTTAATGTCAGCGGTCAGGCGCTGGCGCAGTATATTTCTGAACTGGCGCGCCTGCGTATCCGCGTATTCCGTGAATTTCCCTACCTTTATGATGGTGATCCGGCCTACGAAGAACGTTACCTGCAGACCTATCTGAACGCTGAGCGCAGTGTGGTGGTGCTGGCCATTGATGAATCCGATGCGGCACGTCCGGTGGTCGGCGCATCATCGGCGTTACCGCTGGCAGATGAAACCGAAGAAGTGCAGCGTCCTTTTATTGCCGCGGGCATGAACCCGGACGATATCTTCTATTGCGGTGAATCGGTACTGCTGCCGGCTTACCGTGGTCTTGGCGCCGGGGTCGAGTTCTTTAACCGCCGTGAAGCTCATGGGCGGGCATTGAGTGGATTTAAAACCGTCTGCTTCTGTGCGGTACAGCGCCCGGACGATCATCCGCGCCGCCCGGCAGATTATGTGCCGCTGGATGCCTTCTGGGGGAAGCGCGGTTATCGCAAAGCGCCGCAGCTGCACACCACCTTCAGCTGGCAGGATCTGGATGAAGACAGTGAATCCGAAAAGCCAATGACCTTCTGGTTAAAAGATCTTTAATCCTGCTGCGTGCAGCGCCCGATATTTTTCAGTTATCAGCCTGGATACATACATTGTGAATCAGACATCAGCAAACCGTCAGACCCCGACAGATCGTCAGTTACAGGTGCGCGTTGCCAGCGCACAATACGACATCAGCTTTTTTAACAGCTGGGATGAATACAGCCAGAAAATCACCCGCTGGGTTAATGAAGCCGTTGCCAATGGTGCGCAGCTGCTGGTGTTTCCGGAATACGGCAGCATGGAATTACCGTCCATGCTGGGCGAGGATGTTCTGCAGGATATGCACAAACAGTTTGCAGAAATGCAGACCCTGTGGGCCGATGTGCAGGCACTGCATCTGGCACTGGCGGCAGAACATCGGTTGCTGATTCTGGGCGCGAGCTTCCCGTTATTGATGGACGACGGCAGTTACCGTAACCGCGCTGTGCTTTACGGTTATGGGGAAGATGGCGAAGGGTGTGTGCTCGGCTTTCAGGATAAGCTGATTATGACGCGCTTTGAAAATGAGCACTGGCAGATCGCAGCCACCGATGAGATTCAGCTGATTGAAACGCCGTTCGGCAAAATCGGTATCAATATCTGCTACGACTCAGAATTCCCGCTGTTAGCCAATCAGCAGGTGACCGCAGGTGCCAATATTATTCTGGTGCCAAGCTGCACGGATACTGAAGCCGGGTTCTATCGCGTGCGCATTGGTTGTCAGGCACGGGCGCTGGAAAATCAGTGCTACGTGATTCAGTCGCCGACAGTCGGCAAAGCTGAATGGTCCGAAGCAGTGGATATTAATTTCGGGCTGGCGAGTATTTATACGCCGGTGGATTACGGCTTCCCGGCCAATGGCATTCTTGCTCAGGGTGAAGTGGATAAGCCAGGTTGGGTTTATGCCGACCTGGATTTAACTGCCATCGAAAATGTGCGTAATAACGGTCAGGTCTTTAATTACCGCGACTGGCCGCTGCAGAGTAAAAAGTCGCTGGCTGACGGGTGAATCTGCTCCTGCAATAATTCGCCTATTCAGAATCATTGTAGATACAAGGGTGCGCAATGCGCACCTATAACCACAAAATAACCGTAATGATCCGGGATGTCCGGCTACGCCGGATTCGCGGCTGAAGCCGCTCCTACAATGTATTGCCTTGGTCGGAAACAGAGGTTTGTTGTAGGAGGTGCTTCAGCTCCGATGGCCGCAGGACCATTCTGTAATTTCGCGGGTGAACCCGCTCCTGCAATAAATCGCCCACTCCGTAATTTCGCGGCTTACCCGACTCCGCAAAAACGGTCATCTCTAACCTTCACCACACATTAAACTACTGCTTCTATGCGGTATTCGAATTGGCGATTTACCCAACCTGACCTGCTTTCTTTTTTAACAACGCCGCGCCAATAAAATAGATCAATAAGGCGGTGATGGTCATGGCTGCGCCGACATAACCCACGGAACTCCAGCCATAACCGGCGGCCACGGCAATGCCGCTTAACCATGGGCCTAAAGCGTTGGCGAGGTTAAAGGCAGAATGGTTGGATGCCGCCACTAATGTCTGACCGCCTTCGGCAATATCCATCAAATGCGTCTGCAACGCCGGAGTCATGGCAATCATGGTGCCGACCAATAAACAGCCCAGCAAAATGGTAGGCAGCGTGCCTGTCATCTGCGGATAGATCAGCAGAGTCACGGTAGCCCAGGCCAGAATAATCCCCAGCGAATGATAACCCGCACGGTCAAAAAGCCAGCCACCGACGATATTGCCGATAATGCCACCCAGCCCCAGCATCCCGAGGCCTACCGGAATCCATTCAGGTTCTGTCATGGTAACGTTCAGCATAGTTGGAGCGAGATAGCTGAATACACAGAACATACCGGCAAAGCCAATGGAGGCAATGGCCAGCGCGATCCAGATATTCAGATTAACCAGGGATTTAAGTTCCCCCAGCGCGCTGCTGCGCTGTTCATCCGGATTGCGTGGCAGAAACGCAAAAATCATTACCAGGGTAAATAATGACAGCAGACCAACCAGACCAAACACATAGCGCCAGTCAGTTAACTGGCCCAGACGGGTTGCCAGCGGACTACCAAACAACATGGCAAAAGCGATACCAAGCATGACCCGGCTGACGGCTTTGGCGCGCCCGTTGGCCGGTGCCAGTGATGAAGCCACCAGGGCGATCACACCAAAATATGCGCCGTGGGGCATGCCGGCAATAAATCGACACACCAGCAGCAGATCGTAATCAGCGGCCACTGCACTGGCGATATTACCGACGGCAAATAATCCCATTAGTAAAATCAGCAGCTGGTGGCGCAGCAGTCGCGCACCGGCGATGGCCAGTACCGGTGCACCCACCATGACTCCCAGAGCGTAAGCACTGATTAAATGGCCGACCTGAAATTCGCTGATGTTGACGTCGTTGGCGATATCCGTCATTAACCCCATGGGAGAAAACTCGCTGATACCGATGGCAAAGCCCCCCAGCGCCATGGAAAATTCGATTAACGCACGACGCGAACGGGATAAATCATCACTCGGTTTTGGCCGGGTAAACAGCGGCATACAGTCTCCATTAATACGCACTTATCGCGCGGATAAATAATGTTAAAAAAGGCCGCGCAGTCTAGCGGCTGCATTCAGGCGTTAACAGACAGCTCAGCGTGACAGATTGTTCGCAGCCAGGGTTTGCCCTGATGCTATGCGACCAAATACCAGATACATGGCCAGTGCCAGCCCGGTCATGGCTGCCCCGACATAACCGGTCGAACTCCAGCCAAAACCCGCAGCCACCGCCATGCCGCTGAGCCAGGGTCCCATGGCGTTAGCGACATTAAATACCGAAGCACTGGATGCTGCAGCGAGTGTTTGTGCATCGGCAGCAATGTCCATTAAATGGGTTTGCAATGCGGGTGAAATGGATACCATGGTACCCACCAGAAAACAGCCGATTAACATACTGGGCAGGGTGTAAGTGAACAGCGGATAAATCAGCAGAGCGATGGTGCCCCACAGCAGTAATACACCCAGCGAGCGGAACTGAAGTTTATCGAACAGCCAGCCACCGAACATATTGCCGGCTACGCCACCTAAACCGAAAGCGGCCAGCGCCACGGGAACCCAGGATGGGTCAGCTTTGGCCTGATTAATCAGCGTTGGTGCCTGATAGCTGAACGCACAGAACATACCGGCAAAGCCCACTGAACCAATAATCATCGACATCCAGATTGCCGGATTACGCACGGCTTTTAATTCGTTGACAGGATTATTACGCACTTCGTTTGGATTTTTGGGCAGAAATAATAGAATCATCGCCATGGTAAAAATTGCGCACCCGGCTACTAGGGCAAAGGTAGAGCGCCAGCCGGTTTCCTGGCCGAGCCAGGTGGCCAGCGGGCTGCCAAACAGCATAGCGCCGGTGATCCCCAACATGACCCGGCTGACCGCTTTGGCCCGTCCATTGGGCGGTACCAGCGAAGCTGCAATCAGGGACATAACACCAAAATAAGCGCCGTGTGGCATACCGGATAAAAACCGTGCCAGCATCATATCGCCGTAATTCTGCGCCATCACACTTAAGCCATTACCGACGGCGAAAAAAGCCATCAGCAGCAGCAATAACCAGCGCCGTTCCAGGCGTGCACCGAGCACCGCCAGCAGAGGTGCACCGACCATCACACCCAACGAATAAGAGCTGATGAAATTACCCACTTCAAACTCACTGATGTTCATTGATGCCGACATTTCCGGCATCAGTCCCATCGGCGCAAATTCACAGATACCGATGGCAAAACTGCCTAACGCCATGGAAAACTCGATGACCGAACGCTTGGCCAGTGACGGATAGGCGATCACCGGGTTGGATGAAACCGACATGCAAAACTCCGCAAAGGGATGAACTCGAGCGTGAGTTATAACAAAGGGGCGGGGGAGGGGATTGTCAGGGCGCGCAGGATTAATGGGCCGGGGGCGCACAGCTGGCAAGAGACAAACGATTCGGCAGAAGCGAAGTGACAGAAACAGACCGGCAGATTTAAAGAGTTGAGCAGGCAATGGGGATCAGATATTGGTAATATCCGATGCGTAATGTCCGGCTTCGCGGCTGAAGCCGCTCCTACAAAAAATGCAGGCCTACAAAGGATTTCGCAATTGTAGGAGGTGCTTCAGCTCCGATGGCCGCAGGCCCATTCGCAATCTTCGCGGCTGAAACCGCTCCTGCAGAGCGCGCCTACAGAGCTGCTTCCGCCATTTTTTCTCCCATGATGGCATGTACATGGCGGGTCGGGTGCCATTCATCCCAGAAATAATATTCATCTGGAGAACCACAAACGGGCTTAACTTCTGGATACACAGGTTGGCATGCATCGGTCAGGTTAGTGAAACCATAATCTTCGGGATTCTTCATGATCATATTGCTGGCGGCTATGTGATCGAACAGAGTGATATCAACATGGGTATTGTTTACCAGAGTTTCCGTTAAGGACTGCAGGCGGGTGTTAAAGCGGGTCTGAAATTCACTGGCCAGTTCTGTTTGTCCTGCTGCGGTAACGGCAGGCAGAATTTCCAGGTCGGAAGAATTTACGATCATAAAGTGCTTTGCACCAAGCGTGCTGAGTTGCGCTACTGCTTTATCAATATTTGCCACAGCTGAATCTGCGAGGGCAGTGACCGTGCCCTCCAGTGCGTAATCGGTATGCTCAAAGAAGTCATTGGCTGAGATAAAAATAAAATACAGCGCGTCAGCATCCGCGGGCTGGCTGTTCAGAGTCGTTGAAAAGCTTTCAACCTGGCCAATAACACCTGTTTTTTCGTACGGATTCATCCAGTGGTAGTAGTTATCTTCACCACTTTTGGCACCGCCGACGGCGTAATCAATCAGTGGGATATCAAGCTCATCAGCCATTACTTCTACCGCTGTTGGGCCATTGGTCCAGCGGTTTTGCCAATACAGATCACCGGGGAATATCATCGAATCTTTGACGCCCTGATCAACCATACGGTTGGTGATTTCGTAAGAAGCACCATCATCAGAGTAGCTGTCTCCGAAGGCGATAATCTGAGTGTATTCCTGTTCAGCAGAAGAAGGAGCCTGTTTCTCTGCGGATTTTTGAGTCATTGCTGTACAGCTGGATAGCAATCCGGTTACGACTAAACTACTGATCATAAGTTGAAAAGATTTCTGCACCTGACACTCCTGAATATTAAACCGGGTGTAAATTTACTATTTTTATTACTAACATCTGATGATAATGATCGCAATAACCCAATATGAATACCTCTCATGGTTTGCCCGGTTCAGGATCGGTAAATAAAGATTGGTGTGGCCAATTTATATGGAGATCTGTGATTGCAATAAATGAATATTAGATTCTCATTAGATGGAATATACAGACCCTTAAGCCAGGATTTATTGGTGTAATGAATTGCCGGATATGATTTTATTTCATTGGTTCAGGTGGTGATATTGGTTGGGAATCTGTGAATGGATCAGTATGTTTTGAGTGACATTGGCAGGATTGTTTGGACGTTTTTTTCGGGTTTTCAAGCGTTTTTCTGGCGATTCTGATTCAGAATAGGTGTCAAAGCTGAAGCTTAACTCCTGTATTTAAGTCATTGCTGCTTACCATGGTGGGCAAACCAACCCTAAAGATTTTTCCAAATTTAAACCGTATTTAAATTCTATAATCCGGTTTTTTTAGGGTGGGCTCCGACCACCGATAATGCAAATGTCCGGTCCATTCGCAATCTTCGCGGCTGAAGCCGCTCCTACAGAGCCGAGAGCCGCTCCTGCAATTCAAACTGTCATCGAATCATTGTAGGGTGCTCACTA
>NZ_DJIO01000049.1:0-12797 GCF_002433655.1 Thalassolituus sp. UBA6592
TTCTTGGCGATGGAAATAACCAGACGCAGGTTAGCCTCTACCATTTCTTTCTTGGCGCGGCGGGCACGTGCTTCACCAATAGAAACGCGGCGGTTTACTTCTTTGATTTCCGGGATGGTCAGGCCAACGCGGTCTTCAACGGCTTTGATCTTCTTCTGCGCACGGAAGATTTCCAGCTTGTAGGTATCCAGTTTATTGGAATACGGCTTGTTGGCGGAAATCAGTGCTTCGATCCAGTCGTTGTTGACTTCGTTACCCTGGAAGCCGTTGATGAAGTCTTTACGGTCCATGCCACACTTACGTGTCATCATGACCATGATCTGACGTTCCTGGGTACGGATGTTTTCCAGTGACGCACGGGCTTCATTTACCAGCTGATCAAAATACTTAGGTGTCAGCTTGATTGGTGCAAACAGAGAAGCCAGAGATTCGAGGGCTTCTTCTGTTTTCTTGTTGGCTCGGCCGTGTTTTTCCAGCGCTTTTTCTACGGCATCGTGAGCGTCCCTGATCTCACCGAAACGACGGGAGACTTCAGCCATATCAATGCCGCTGTCTTCGCTGTTGTCGTCGTCATCGCTGTCGTCGTCATCATCGCTGTCGTCGTCGCTGTCGTCATCATCACTGTCGTCTGTGGCAGCATCCGGACCAGACTGTGGACCCGGTTCCGGATCGACATCGGACGGGTCGATAAAGCCGGAGAAGATGTCACCCACACGGTTCGGATCTTCTTCTGCTTCTGCGAATGCGTTCAGTACGACGTTAACGGCGCCTGGATAGTAAGCGAGTGCTGACATCACTTCACGGATGCCTTCTTCGATACGTTTGGCGATAACGATCTCGCCTTCACGGGTCAGCAGTTCCACGGTACCCATTTCGCGCATGTACATACGCACTGGGTCGGTGGTACGGCCTACATCGGATTCTACAGAGGCCAGGGCGGCGGCGGCTTCTTCAGCAGCTGCGTCATCGGCGGCGTCGCTCATAAACAGCGCTTCGCCGTCCGGAGCAACTTCGGATACCGGAATACCGATATCGTTGATCATGCGGATGATGTCTTCCACCTGATCCGGATTGGCGATATCGTCTGGCAGATGGTCGTTGACCTGAGCGTAGGTGAGGTAACCCTGTTCCTTACCTTTGGCGATAAGTTCTTTGAGACGGGATTGGTGCGTGTTCGCTGACATAAAAGCCCTGTGTTCCGATTTCAAAAAGGCGGAAGAAAAGCGCCGAAGTATAACTTTTAACCGACTCTTAGGCCACCATCTGGCGTGCTTGTTCCCACCGGATGTTACCTTTGGTGTCTGGTCAGTTGTTTTTTCTCTTCAGCAAGGTCAGTTCCCGTGAGTCTGTGCCCGGTATGGCGAAGATATGCCCTGATTTACCGGTGCTGGCCGCTTGGCTCTGTGTCACGTTGAGTGCTGTGCTGCTGCAGTCCGCCATGCATATTTGGCGGGACTGGGTAATATAGGGGCATTGGCGCGGATCTCAAGGGGCAATTTGAAAAATCTTTAAAAATGTGGTGGATCGCAACCAATCTGTCGTTTTCAGTAGCTGTTTTGCTGGTAAATCCGTGCCCGTTTCTTGTGGATGCTGTGTAGCTGGCGGCGGATTTCCCGTTGCCGGGTCTTTTCTTCGTCGCTCAGTTTTTCGCCGCGTTTCAGTTTGCCATCAAGTACGTTCAGCTCGGCGCTCAGTTTGCGTGCGCTCATTTGTTTCAGCACGCTGCTGATGTCAGCTGCAGTTGGCCGGATCTGGCTGCGCTGGTTGGAGGCTATCTGCTGCAATTCTGCATGGTACGGCGAGCCAATCCACTGAATCAGCAGGCCGACCGGATTACTTTGCGGGGCACTTTTCAGTTTTTTCAGTACTTCGATCAGCAGCCGCTCATACTCGCTTTCCGGATCTGCATCCGGCAGTTCCAGCTCTTCCGCCAGTGATGGCTTTTTCACCAGACTGTTCAGTGCTTTGTGTACCAGTGGCGCCAGCGTATCGGCGCTGTGATCGACGTGTGGCAGGTCCGGTTCCTGTGGTTCATCCTGCAGGTAAGCGGGAGGCTGTTCACCCGGGACTTCCGCGGCCGGAGCACTGATTTCGTGGGCTGCTGGCTGAGGTTGGCTTTCCAGCTTTTCCATTGCCACGGAGTCTGTTCCCAGTTCCGCTTTAAGTTGCTGTTTCATCAGGCTGCGCAGCATGCCTTTCGGCAGGCGGTTAATCAGGGGGGCAGCCAGCTGGTCGAAGCGGGCCTTGCCATCCAGGGTGTCAAAATCGACCTGTTCTTTCAGGTGGTCGAACAGAAACTCCGGCAGGTGGTCGGCTTTGTTGAGGCGTTTTTCGAAGGCGTCTTTGCCCTCGTTGCGGATCAGTGTATCCGGGTCTTCGCCATCGGGCAGGAACAGGAAGCGTGCCTGCAGGCCGTCTTCCAGCACGGGGAGTACCGTTTCCATGGCGCGGGCAGCGGCGGTGCGCCCGGCCTGGTCGCCATCGAAGCAGAAAATCACTTCCGGCACGATTTTAAACAGGCGGCGCAGGTGGTGCTCACTGGTGGCGGTGCCCAATGTCGCGACGGCGTAGTGAATGCCGAATTCAGCCAGGGCGACCACATCCATATAGCCTTCTACAATGACCATGCGGGTCAGTTTCTGGCGGATTTTACGCGCTTCATACAGGCCATAAAGCTCGCGACCTTTATGGAATATGGGCGTTTCCGGCGAGTTCAGATACTTGGGTTTTTCATCCCCCAGTACGCGTCCGCCGAAGGCGATATAGCGCCCACGGGCATCGCGAATGGGGAACATAATGCGGTCGCGGAAGCGGTCGTAGGTTCTGTAGCTGTCAGCGCTGTCTTCTTTTTCGATCAGCATGCCGCAGGTAACCAGTTGCTTAATGGTTTCTTTATCGCCGTTCTCTGCGAGAAAGTTCTGCAGGTTGTCCCAGCCGGGTGGGGCGTAACCAATGCCGAAAAATTTTGCCGCTTTGCCGGATAAGCCGCGGTTTTTCAGGTAATCCACTGCGCGGGCTTTTTTCTCGTGGGCGCGCAGCATCTGCTCATAGTAGCGTCCGGCTTTCTGCATCAGATCGAACAGTGGCTGATGCTGCTGTTCCTGGCGGACTTCAAAGCTGGCCTGTTCGCGCGGGACTTCCATGCCGGCCTGGGTAGCGAGTTTTTCCACGGCGTCGGGAAAACTCAGACCATCAAACTCCATGACAAATTTAAGCGCCGTACCGGACGCGCCGCAGCCAAAGCAGTAGTAGAACTGTTTGTCCGGGCTGACGGTGAAAGAGGGCGACTTTTCGTTATGGAAAGGGCAGCAGGCGGAGTAGTTTTTGCCGGTCTTTTTCAGCTTGACGCGACTGTCCACCACGTCGACTACGTCAACACGGGCAAGAAGGTCATCGATAAAAGATTGTGGAATACGGCCAGCCATAGCGCTTGAGCTTATACTCTCCGGCGATTTGAGGAAATGCCTGCAGCAGCGGGAAACCTGTGTGTCAGAAATGCAAAAAGCGCCGCTCACCTGTGATGAACAGCGCTTTTGTCACCCTGTGCAGAATCAGCCCAGTTGAGACTTAACCAGTTGACTGATCTGCGCCATATCGGCGCGACCTTGCACTTGTGGTTTCAGGATGCCCATGACTTTGCCCATGTCCTGCATTCCTGCAGCACCGGACTGTGCAATCGCATCAGCCACCAGTTTGGCCAACTCTTCTTCGCTCAGGGCTTCTGGCAGGAATTCGCTCAGTACGTCAATTTCGAACTGTTCAGCATCCGCCAGTTCGTCACGACCAGCATCTTTATATTGTGCAATGGAGTCGCGACGCTGTTTGGTCATTTTATCGAGGATTACTAAAGCGCGTGCATCATCAACTTCGATGCGCTCGTCAACTTCAACCTTTTTAAACTCCGCAGTAATCAGGCGCAGAGCACCAAGACGTGGTTTGTCTTTGGCGCGCATGGCATCTTTTACAGCAGCTTTAACGGTTTCGACGATTGTGCTCATAACAACCTCTGGACCACCCGTTCTTAGTACAGACGGGTCATTTTACGCTGTTCGCGCTGTACCTTTTTCAGGTGGCGCTTAACAGCAGCAGCAGCTTTACGCTTACGAACCCAGGTTGGCTTCTCGTAGTGTTCACGACGACGTACTTCAGACAGTACACCGGCTTTTTCACAAGAACGTTTGAAGCGACGCAGTGCTACGTCGAATGGTTCGTTTTCTTTAACTTTTACAGCTGGCATCCAATCACCTACTCATAATTTCAGTCAATTTTTATCAACAGGGGAACCACAGGCCCCAGTCAGAGGGCGGGCATTCTATAGCCTTTAACCGGGAAATGCAAAGAGGGCTGGTACTAAATCGTTGAAATCTTAGTCTGAAGCCCGGTGTTTCGCTGGTATCAGCCTCTTCACGGCAGTATCATTGCGCGCTTTCTCTGATCTACAGCGCAAGCGGGTACTTATTTATGCGGGTTCTGGGCCTGGAAACATCCTGTGATGAAACGGGCATCGCCCTGTACGACAGTGAGCGTGGCTTGCTGGCTCACCGGGTATACTCTCAGATTGCACTGCATGCCGAATACGGCGGTGTGGTGCCTGAGCTGGCGTCCCGCGATCATATCCGTAAAGCCCGCCCGTTGATACAGGAAGTCATGGCGGAAGCCGGCATGAGCCTGCAGGATCTTGATGGTATTGCTTATACCTCGGGGCCGGGGCTGGTCGGTGCGCTGCTGGTCGGTGCCTGTATGGGGCGCAGTCTGGCCTGGGGGCTGAACATCCCTGCGATTGGCGTACACCACATGGAAGGTCATTTACTGGCCCCCATGCTGGAAGATAACCCGCCGCCATTCCCTTTTATTGCGTTATTGGTCTCCGGTGGCCACACCCAGCTGGTACAGGTGGACGGTATTGGCCGTTACTCGCTGCTGGGCGAATCTCTTGATGACGCTGCCGGTGAGGCCTTTGATAAAGCCGCCAAAATGATGGGCCTGCCGTATCCCGGTGGTCCGGCACTGAGCAAGCTGGCTGACAGCGGGGATGCAACTCGCTTTAAATTCCCCCGTCCGATGACCGATCGTCCGGGTCTGGACTTCAGCTTCAGTGGCCTGAAGACCTTTACCCGCACAAAAATCCTCGAATGCGCCGTAGATGGCGTGCTTGCTGATCAGGATAAAGCCGATATTTCTGCCGGATTTCAGGCGGCTGTGGTTGATACGCTGGCGATCAAGTGTAAGCGCGCCATGCAGCAGACCGGCATTAACCGCCTGATCATCGCCGGTGGTGTGGGGGCTAACCGCAATCTGCGGGAAAAGCTGCGCGTAACGGCGGAATCCTTAAAAGGCGCTGTCTATTATCCCCGCCCGGAACTCTGCACCGACAATGGCGCTATGATTGCCTATGCCGGTACCCAGCGCCTGTTAGCCGGTGAGCAGTCAGATACAGCGGTGTCTGTGGTGTCACGCTGGCCAATGACCTCACTGACCCCGGTGGATGGAGTGTCCCATGGATAAGGTGTTTATTCGCGATCTTAAGGTTGATGCCGTAATCGGCGTGTATGACTGGGAGAAGCAGGTCCGCCAGCCACTGGTGTTTGATCTGGAAATGGCCTGGGACATCCGCATGGCGGCAGCCACCGATGATCTTACTCATGCGCTGAATTATCAGGCGGTCACGGAATTTATTGAACGTTTTGTTCGCGAACAGAACTTTCAGCTGCTCGAATCTCTGATACAAAGGCTGGCTGACGCATTATTGAAGGAGTTCGGCATGCCGTGGATACGTATTCAGGTGGAAAAACCCGCCGTCGTCCCGCAGGCCAGAGTCGTGGGTCTGAGTATTGAGCGTGGCGAGCGGCCGCACGGAGATCGCTGATGGCGCGGGTATTTCTGGGTTTGGGGTCAAATCTGAACGCGGAGCAGAATATTGCTGCGGGCATCGCCCGTCTGGCGACAGATTACCGACTGTTGAAAGAATCGCCCTGGTACCGTTCACCGGCACTGGGGTTTGATGGGCCAGACTTTATTAATCTGGTGGTGGAAATCGAATGCGATTGCAGCCTGCTGCAATTACGTGCGCAGCTGAAGCAACTGGAATTTGATTTTGGCCGTCCGGTGGATGCGGTGAAGTTTTCCAGCCGTTCGCTGGATATCGATATTCTGTTGTACAACGACTGGAGTGGCGATTTTTCCGGGCTGGTATTGCCGCGTTCGGACATTTACCAATGCGCGTTTGTGTTGCGTCCTCTGCTGGATATTTATCCGCAGGGTGTGGACCCGCAAAGCAAAAAGCCGCTGAGTGATTTCTGGCCGGCGATTAAGCGCCAGCCTCTGGTCGAAGTTAAAGCTGAAGAAAAACCTGCTGTCGCACCGGCGCCAGCTTCGCGTTATTCCGCTGGCTGATATTGGCCGTCGGTTAACACGCTTTCCTTCCAGGCCTGCAGGTGTTGTCCGCGGGCTTCATCCAGTCCGGCGCGTATCTCCGCGCCCTGTAAACCTTTGGCCAACATATCTTTGGCGCTTATTTTTCCTGCTTCTGCAAATGCTGTACGGCAATAATCTGCCTGTGGGTAAGGTTCTGTTTCGTGGCCGGTCCGTCCTCTGGCATCGGCTTTACAGACCTGCAGAAAATCTTCGAAGCGTTCTTTGCGACGCCAGGCATCGGTTTGATTGAACAGTTTATTTAACGTGGCACCTTTTAATTCAAAGGCACGGTGAACATGAGTATGAAATTCACAGCTTAACAGCGCCAGTTCCTGATGTTCCTTCGGTGCTTTTAATGTTTTACACAGATTTTTAATCGGCTTCAGGCCACGTTTTTCGTGGGCGATATGGCGTGGTAATTCTTCTGTGGGCGTCAGCGCTTTACCCAGATCATGTGTCAGTGCAGCCCAGCGCACGGAATTTTTGTCAGTCAGTTTCGCAGCCGCCTGCAGTGACAGCAGGGCATGAATACCACAGTCGATTTCCGGATGGTGTTTTTCTGGTTGTGGAATACCAAACAGCGCATCCAATTGCGGGAACCAGGTTTTTAATGCGCCGCAGTCGCGCAATACCTGAAAATACACTTCAGGCGTTTTTTCTCCGAGTGCACGCTGGGTTTCAGTCCAGACCCGTTCCGCCACCAGGTAATCCAGTTCACCGTTATTCACCATCTGCTGCATCAGCGCCATGGTTTCCGTGGCAATGGTGAAGCCCAGAGGTGCGTAACGGGCGGCGAAACGCGCGACCCTTAATACCCGCAGAGGGTCTTCAGCAAACGCTGGTGATACGTGGCGCAGAAGCTGTGCATCAAGATCCGCGCGGCCGTTGTAAGGATCGATGATATTGCCGTCGCTGTCCTGCGCCATGGCGTTAATGGTGAGATCGCGGCGCAGCAGATCATCTTCCAGGGTTACATCCGGGCTGAAGCGGCAATCGAAGCCCTGATAGCCTTTGCCGGATTTACGTTCGGTGCGGGCGAGGGCATGTTCTTCATGAGTTTCAGGATGCAGAAATACCGGAAAGTCCGCGCCGACCTGTTCATAGTCAAGGGCGATCATTTCTTCTGGCGTGGCACCAACCACCATCCAGTCACGGTCTTTTACCGGAATGTTTAACAGGGCATCACGTACTGCACCACCGACCAGATAAATCTGCATATTGAATCCGTATAGCTTGCTGCACTTTATGTTCAGGCAATAAAAAAGCCGCTGCACTGCAGCGGCTTTTCAGTGTAACCCGATGTTCCGGGTTCAGAAACAGGAATCAGAAGTAGAAACCGGTTTCCAGAGCGACACCTGCTTCGGATTCAGGATCATCAATATTTGCCATAGCAGCAATATCGATATGAACACCGAATGGCGATAAGCCGAAGCCAACGGACACGATATCTGAGCCGGATGCACTCAGGTTCGTGCGGTAACCGGCACGCAGCTGCAGGGTATCAAAGAGGTCGAATTCAGCCCCCAGGGAAGCAAACTGAGTGGCGCTTTCGTAAGCCACCGGGTCGTTTTCTACCAGGTCGATATCCAACGCTGCTGACACCCATTCACCACTGTAAGCAACACCGGCACGGAATTGTGGATCGAGAGAAACCTTACCACCTTCCAGAATATAAGACGGTTCACCGGTTGGGTTACCATCCTCATCTTTCGGTGTTACCACGGCATCGGCGTAATCAAATTCTCCACCCATGATGTTTTTCGCCACCAGACCGACCATCCAGGTTTTGTCTGCGCCAAAACGCCAGGAGGCACCGATATCCATATTGAAGTGGCTGTATTCCTCTTTGGAATCTTCCAGATCATCCTCGTCCACATCGTCAAAACCATCCACTTCGTCAGCGTAGTGGTAGGTCATAATTTTCTGCAGCTTAGGCGTGATACCAATAGCCACAGCTTCGTCAGCGATCATAAATTCGCGGGAAAATGAAATACCAAGATCAACCACGGCAACGGCAACGAATTCTGCGGTTGAAGTCAGGTCGGCATTACTGGCTTCATCAGTCAGTTCGCCGTCCGAGAAGATCAGCGTACCGTCACCGGCTTCATAGCTGTATTCCCCAAGAGCATCAACAGCGTCCTGCAGATCAGAGCTTTCCTGGGCATCGACGTTATTGTCTGCCGTCGCGGAATCGATTTCGTCGGTTACGCCTTCGGTTGCGTTTACGTAGCCTTGTGCCGCCGGTACATAGCTGTCCAACAGGTTGAGGTCGCGGCTGGCAAAATTAATTCGTGCAGAAACATTGGCAGAGCCCTGCAGGCTGATGGCGGCAGCGAATTTTTTACTTGGGATAGCCAGTGCAGAAGCAACACCAAGGCGCGCAGACAGCGGGCTGCCGGAAATTTTGCCGAGGGAGCCGGTCAGATCAGAAATGGCAGATTGAGTCAGAACCAGATCGCTGTCTACCGTTGTCAGAGCATCTTTCAGATTGCTGTTGGCGGTGGCTATCTGGTTTGCATCACCTGTGCCCAGCGCTGTTTCCAGCTGATCAATGCGGGCAGTCAGTGTATCCAGATTGGCATCCAGACCCTCAGAGACGCCGGCTGCACCTTCAATGGCATCTTCAAATGCCGGGAAAATGTCGTCGCTGATTTTCTCAGCTTCATCAATCAGTTCTTCTTCATCAGCGATATCGACACCGACCTGCGGAAACAGCAGGGCAAAATCATCATCATCCGAGCCCTGTGACAGCAGGGATGGGTTATAGGCTGGTGCATGAGCACGCTGGGCGCTGGCAACACCAGTGTTACCCATTGCCAGACCGCGTGCATCCATCGGCAGGAAAGGTGCCGCATTGGTGGCCTGCACACTCATCGCGGCGATTGCGGTCGCCAGCAGGGAACGTTTTATCATGTTGTTAGTCCTGTATTGTGTCCTGATTTAATCCCGTCCTTTCTTCCGCTGCCTGTCCCGCAAGCGGAATACTGAGAGCATCTCTCTGTGAAAAAAGCTTAGTCACAAAATCCGGACCTTGCCCAATAGTGGTAAGGGCATGTATGCTAATTTTTGTACAAATTTCGTTAATGTCCCGTATCCCGGAAAACCACTATGTTGACTGTCATTAAACTGACATCAGAGTCCATCACCCTGAAGCGCCTGGCACCTTGTGCACAGCTGCGCTGGGTTGTGCGTGCGTTTTCGCGGCCGGGGAGTTATTGAGTTAATTATTCCTGAGGCCGCAGTCGCGGCCTTTTTTGTGCCCCGCTGTCGTCTCTTCTTCCGGACAAAATAAACATGCAGATTATATTGGCGTACCTTGGGGTCGTGGTTATCTGGTCGACGACGCCTATTGCTATTCAGTTCAGTCTTAACGGACTCGATTTTTATACCGGTGTCAGCCTGCGGATGTGGATCAGCGCTGTGCTGTCACTGCCTCTGTTGTGGATTGCACGCCTGCGACTGCCGTTTCATTCTCAGGCACTGAAGAGTTATCTGGCCGGTAGTCTGGGGATCTATGGCGCTATGATGGCAGTGTATTGGGGGGCGCATTTTATTCCTTCCGGTCTGATTTCTGTGATTTACGGGCTTGCTCCCATGCTGTCCGGTGCCATGGCCTGGGTCTGGCTGAAAGAACGCGAATTAACTCCGGCACGTTTTCTTGCCTTGCTGATTGCGCTTTCCGGACTGGCGCTGGTGGTCAGTGGGCGCCTCAGTGTTGATAGCGATGCGTGGCGCGGCGTGCTGGGGACTCTGGTCTCTGTGATCTGCTTCGCTGCCAGCGCCGTGCTGGTGAAAAAAGCCAATGCGGGCTTACATCCTCTGGTGCAGACCAGTGGCACGCTGTGGGTATCTTCCGCCGGGTATGTGCTGACCATGCCATTTTTCGGCGTACATATTCCTGAGATCTGGGATATGACCTCAGCGCTGGGGCTGGGCTATCTGGTTGTCTTCGGTTCGCTGCTGGGCTTTATGCTTTATTTTTATGTGCTGAAATCCCTGCCGACTTCACGGGTGACACTGATCACGCTGATTGCGCCGGTGCTGGCGGTGTTCTGGGGCTTCTGGCTGAAGGACGAACGCCTGTCTGCCGCGTCGCTGGCCGGGGCTGCAGCACTGTTGAGTGGTCTGGCACTTTATCAATGGAATTACTGGCCTGATCGCTGGCTGCGGAGGCTGCTTCGCCGCAATAACCGGGCGGTGCAGGTAAATTCAGCCAGAGGCTAAATATTTTCCGTCTCCTGCCGACACAATGCTTACTGATAGTTTGTTGCGTTGGAGACGGATATGAAATGGCCTCAACTGGCAGCTCTGGCTGCGTCTGCCCTGATCGTGCAGGGTTGTTCCACGGCTTTGTTTGAAGAGCAGAATATCAATGAAGAGCCTGAGGCATTCTTCAAGCCGGTCGAGCAGGAAGTGGACCCGATCGCGCCTATGGTATTGCGCGTCGTGGGTTACGGTGCCATGGAAGAGAGTAAGAGCCGTACCAGTGTGCAGCGTCGCCTGATGGCCATCCGCGCATCCAAAATGGACGCCTACCGGGCCATGGCTGAACGCGTTTACGGTACTTCCATTCAGGGCAGTACCACAGTGAAAGACATGGTGGTGCAGAACGACCGCTTCCGCACCTATGTCGAAACCTATATGCACGGTGCCCGTGTTGTTTCCTCCGATGTTATGCCTGATGGCAGTGTTGAGACTGTTCTGGAAATGGTCATCGACCAGGGCTTCCGTAACTGTCTGCAGACTATGGACAGCCAGCGCTTCAATGTGGATTGCCGGGCGCCATTAAGCGGTGGTGAGCGGGCAAGTCAGTTTGCTGCCAGCCAGCGCCAGCGGGTGCAGAGCGAAGCAGCTATGCCGGAAGGCGGCTTTTACTTTATCGAGTGATCGCCTGAACCGGCTATTTATCCGAAGTGCTGAGAGAGTTGTTGATGGAGCTGCTGAGAGAGCCGCTGCCTGAGCACTCGCGCTGAAAACCGCTGGCAAAACGGCTGATACAAAGAACACCGGAGGACACTGTGTATGCGTTATTTTCTGCTTATCCTGTCGCTGATTATTGTCCGTGCTGAGGCTATTACCGTCGAAGCGACGGGTGAGGCTCCATTAAATGGCGCTATTTCCTACGTGCGTGAACAGGCCCTGGAAGATGCTATGCGCCAGGCCAGTCTGCGTGCCGGAGCGCATGTCAGCAGCACGCAGCTGATGGAGCACGGTGTTGTTTCTCAGGATGATGTCCGTATCCGCTCTCAGGCTCAGCTGAAAAACGTTGAAGTGCTGTGGGAAGATCAGCTGAACGGTATTTATCAGATCGCGATACGCGCGGATGTCACGCCGGAAGCTATGTGTCCGGCCAGTACTCAGCGCTATCGTAAAGCCATTGCAGTTGCCGGTTTCGGCCTGGCTAATCCAATGCAGGCAACACTGGGCAGACTGGAAAATATTGAACAGGATTTGCCGCGTTTGCTGGTGAATACCCTGAATAATCACGGAGCAGTGCATGCACTGGATGCAACCCGTGTCAGTCTGTTTCAGGACCCACGTCGCGCGCCTTCGATGGAAACTCAGCAGCAGCGTCTGACCACTTCCGTGGCGCTGGCAACACAAATGGGTGCTCAATACGTGGTATCGGGAGTGGTACGTGATCTGTCGATGGCGGGCAGTGCGCCAAATAAAACCATTTCCGGTGAGCAGCGTATGAATCCCTGGCTGACGCTGGTGGGTCTGGACAGCAGCTCGCATCAGCGCCAGTTTGTCATGGATGTGTTTGTGCATGATGGGTTAAGCGGCGCCATGCTTTTCCATCGCAGCTATTCCGCTCATGGTGACTGGACCCGGGCTGATACCGAGCGCACCGGTTTTGCTACCCCACAGTTCTGGCAAACGCCTTACGGTGATGAAGTCCGTGAACTGCTGAGTGGTGTGGTGGATGATGTTGATGAAGTGCTGCGTTGTCAGCCGTTTATGGCGCGCATCGTTAAAGCCCGCGGTAACCGGCTGCATATCGAAGCCAGTGCCGGTGCCGGCATTCGCCCCGGGGATAAATTCCAGGTTTACCGTACCGGTACCTTTTACAATCTCGATCTTGAGCCTCGTACTGAGCTGAGCGACATGGCAACGGAAGTGGTGGTGAAACAGGTGCAACCACAGTTTGTGGTTGCAGAAATGCAGCTCAGTGCCGAGCATCTGGCGATCCAGCGTGATGATATGGTTATTGCCTGGTGATATGACAGTGACATTGATAAAAGAAAAGGCCGCTGATGCGCACTGCTGTCCCACAAATTTCTATTCAAGCATTTCGAAAAATGTCAGGTCCCTTGTCCTCATAGAGGGGCCTTACCCCTCTCGCCGGACGGGCTAACTCCCCGCTTCGCGCTTTCTGGCTC